>JBCCDZ010000025.1:0-18976 GCA_039030525.1 Pseudomonadota bacterium
GTCGTCACCTGCGTTCCACAAAGCGTGGGTTCCGCCGCGAGGCAGCAAGACCAAACCGCCTGGTGAAATTGTCTTTTGTTCGCCGTCTGCCATGAATGTGACTGTGCCTTCTCTGACGTAGAAGAACTCGTCCTCATGGGTATGCGTATGGGGTGGGGCGCCAGCGCTATTTGCCGGCACCTTGATCTCGAACAAACTGAGGCCTGCGTCATTAGACTCAGCCGCCGCTAATCGCGTCGTCGGATGCAGCGGAAATTCGATCGGCTCCCCTTCGCCTGCATCGATTAGCAGCGCTGGCTTTGGTTCAGTCGCACGATTTGTGTCTTCGGCAACACTCGACGACGCGCATGCCATAAGTGCGCATGCCGTTGTGCCAACCAGCACGCTGTTCGATAAATTTTTCACTGCGAATCCTCCCATTATCGCAAATACCATGCGGGAGCGCCCTCGATCCTGCAAGTCACGCACGTCATGCTCATCGAAACCATGCCCGCTTTTGATCCGAAGCTGACATCGTCCCTCTAATCGGACATACCACCCTCCGGCCATGCCTGCAGGGTCGCCCGCCCGACTTTCGCTCCAGCGCTTTCCCCCGCTGCATTGGAAAAGCGGTAATGCGCGCCAGCATAGATGCGAGACAATGACGTTTGCTCGACATAATCCTGAGCCGTGCCCTGGCGCGCCGGGGCGTCTGGCAGCGTTGAGCTTTTGATCGAGAAGACGTGGTCGGCATCCTCAAGCTCGGCCGTCAGGATTAGATATTGCGCCGCGGCCTGGACACAATGCGCGCAAGGGTATTCCGGGTGCGCCGGCGTTGGCACGAGGGACGCCCACTCTGCCTCACGCACTGTCGCGGATTGGGCATCGCGATCGGCGTGCCTGATGGCGGTGACGGGGCGCCAGAATTGATAATGTGCTTTGGCCTCGGCAGAGGCGATCCAGGCATCATCTGTGGCCATATAGAACATCGCATACATGCGCGCATTCTGCGCTGCTGTCCGACCTGGGGTTTCAGCGATTTCACGCAGGACCGGGTTCATATCTATAAAGAACCAGAACCAGGCGGTTTCGGTTTGCGCTTCGGTGCGCTCAGTACTCAACTTGCCGCCGAGATCTCGCACTTCCGTCCAGT
Organism: Pseudomonadota bacterium; assembly: GCA_039030525.1. Taxonomy (GTDB): domain Bacteria; phylum Pseudomonadota; class Alphaproteobacteria; order Caulobacterales; family Hyphomonadaceae; genus Henriciella. Next base: position 1,133 of record JBCCDZ010000025.1, read on the forward strand.
CCTCTAAATACAAATCTGTATCGAGCGATGGCGGTGGTGCCGGCCGAGCAGAGGCAATGTCTGGCAAGGCCCAGGGGCGCAGAGACAGGTCGAAGGACGCGATGGCCGAAACGGTTTCGGTCGGGACATACATGCCTGGTGGTGTGTGGGTGCGGAACGGCTCGGTTGGGTGCGCGGTCAATGCTTTGCCGCGCGCGAACGCCGCTTCAGCCGCCGCTATACCCAACTGACTGGCTTCATCGCTTAACGACGGTTGAGCCGGGTCTTCGTATCCGTAGAGCAGGGCCAGGGCCTTTTGCGCGGCTGCGTCGATGGCCGCCGACGCAGAAACGCTTTCGGGGCCTTCCGGCATATCCAGATAAGACGGATATTTTTGTTCGACCGCATTCGCAGCTTCGAACATGGCGAGCGCGACCACTGCATCCGGCCGGGCCGTGTCTGGCGTTCGCTCGAACCAATCAACGCGGTGTGCGGCCGCGACCTCCATCCAATAACTGACACGGTTCTGGTCTGTGTCAGGAGACGCTTGAGAGGTCATGGTTGCGCACGCGACAAGACTGAGCGAGAGCGCGAACGAGGTCGCAAATTTGCAGATCATTTGGGGCCAATGGGTCATCGCGCGCATCCTGTTCTATCTGTTTGCGTGAAGGCTAGATGGATGGGGTTTGAGCTTCTACTGTAAAATTTGTAGTAGATCTTCGAAGAGATTTTTGGGACGCTTTGCCTATGTCGACTTATGGCCAATATTGCCCGCTGGCGCTTGCCGCAGAAGTGTTGTGCGAACGCTGGAACTTGCTAATTGTCAGCCGTGTTGTGGATGGCTGTCACCGGTTCAATGAAATCCACAAAGGCGTGCCGAAGATTTCGGCGACGCTGTTATCATCGCGATTGCAACTGCTTGAGCATGCTGGACTGATTACCAAGACGCCGCTGGAAAACGGCCATGGGCATGACTATCAGCTCACCGATGCTAGCCGCGCATTGGATCCGATCATTATGGATCTCGCCGCCTGGGGACAGGCTTGGGCGCGGGATATGACCCACGAGGATCTCGACCCGGCTTTCTTGCTGTGGAGTATGCATACGCGTCTCGATACAGAGGCGATGCCAAAGGGACGAACCGTGCTCGCATTCGCATTTTCCGGCGCGCCCAAGGATTGCAACCGGTTTTGGTTGGTTTGCAAGGCGGGCGACGTCGAAATGTGCCTGAAAGATCCTGGGTTCGAGACCGATCTCCGAATAAGCGCAGACCTCAGAGTGTTCACCGAGGCTTGGCGTGGATTCCGAGATTTGCGGACAGAAATTGCGAATGGGGCAATCCGTGTCGACGGTCCGTCGCATATGGTGCGAGACTTTCCGAAATGGTTGCAGCTCAGCGCCCTGGCCGGAATCGAGCGTCATCGAAGCGGCGCAGAGAAACACCTCGCGCAGCGGTGATCGACGCATCGCGGCTTTCGATCTTTTAGGGGAACACAGTCCCGGGTCGCTTAGGCGGTTCGCGGCGCAGAGGTATAGGCTATGCTCGTGCAGAGCAATCCGATCAGCCATAATCCTGGCCCGATGGCGGCGGCTGGAAACCCTGTTCCGCCTTGCCAGACGGGGAAGAGTAGAAAGCCAATATCCTCGGCCGAAATGATGAAAGCTGACACCCAAAATGCGACCGTGCTATTCTTCCAGTTAAACCAGGAAAGGATCAGTCCGAACACACCAAGGTAGAGCAGAGTCCAATGGCCTTGCGCCAGACGACCGGTGGCTTCGGCGAGCGATCCGTCTGCGGCGCGCGCTTGCAAACGGGTTACGCCGAGACCGATATGCAGGATGGACCAGAGCGCGTAAGCGATGGCGCCAATGCGTGCGAAAATCATATAATCTCCTTTGCGTTACCCCGTCAGCGCATGCTGAATGAAGCGCGTTGCATCCCGAACGTCAAAGACCATTGATCCGAAATAGAAGATCAGCGAGAGCGTGGCCCAAATTGCGTAAGCGGACGGGTACTTGATGTCGCTGCGGCGTCGCAGCAGCATGATCGCGCCCGGCGTCCAGAAAACAATATGGAAGAGAGACACCTGTCCGGCGAGCACGGTCTGACCGCTCGCCGCCATCAGGATGACCAAGCCATGGCTCAAGACAAAACCTGCAAACACCCATCGTGCGGCGACGTGATTTTTCACGAATCCGATGGCAGCGATATTGGTCAGCATCATGGCGCCCAGCCAGACTTTGATGTGAACGGGTAACGCCATGCGCGCCGCACTGTTCCATTCGTCAGTTGCCGACAGTGCGGATGCCGTTGGCGCTGACCAGAGGCACGCGCAGCTTAGCACCAATATGATGAGTGAGTGTGTTTTTAGCGGCATTATTGAACTCCGGTCTCTGCTGCATACAATTCCGGGAGGAATCCGGCGAGAATGCTCATCTCTTCCGTGCAATGATTCATCAGATCGATGGCCGCTGATTTGCTGACCCCGAGTTTGCGCGCGAGATAGGTGTTCGCGACAAGGCCTTCGATGGAGCCAACCTGCTTGTTGCCATCGCGCTTAGCGACCATGCCGAGCCAGAACCGACTGCGCATTTCGGCGCCGTCTTCCGTGGCCCGGATGATGTGGCACATCTGGCCACCATTGATTGGCTGTTCCAGCAAGCCGGGTTTGGCGCAGACCGCAACATCTCCGGCGCGCAAGTCCACGTCGCCGAGGATGTCTTCGGGTGGGACGAACTGAATGCGGAGCTTTTGTAAGTCCTCACCAATATATTCGTGCACCAAATGGCTGGCGCCGACATAGGTTCCGGGTGTCTTATTCTCCCAGTCCATCCAGACATGAGCACCCGGATACCAGCGCTGATAGTGTTCGGATGTCTGCATGTAATCGGCGAACCACCAGCGCACCATTTCAGGCGTGACCCCGGGCATCGGGGTGAAGGCCGAGACCTCGTATATGCCATTGGGCAGGCGCTTCACTTCCGTTTTGAAGCCAGGTTCGCCTTCGGCATAGCCGGCTGTCGGGCCGCCACCAAATGGCGGGACGCCGAAAATCGCGATCCCCAAAAGCAGGGCAAGCCCCGGCACAATGAGCCATTTTCTCATATCGAGTGCTCCAGTTTCAGCTTGACATATTCCTTGATCGTAGAATATGTCAAGCATAATTCATCACTCATGGAATTATTTGCGGGAGGCCAGAATGCGAAACTATATCTTGTTCGGTGCAGGGGGGCTGTTTGCCTTGCTGATTGTGGGGGTTGTGCTGGTCCAGGCGAACCGGTCATCCATTATTGCGAGCCAGATTGATCGTCAGGTCGGAAACGCCGTGAACGCCCAGCAAGTCAATGACGATGTTTTCGAGATCATTTTTTGCGGCACCGGTTCACCGCAATTCCAACCGGATCGCGGTCAGCCTTGCACAGCGATCGTCGCGGGCGGGAAACTTTTTGTATTTGACACCGGGCAGGGGGCTGCGCAGCGGCTGCAAAGCACAGCCGCCCCGTTTCACCGTTTAACCGCGGTCTTTCTCACCCATCTTCACTCCGACCACATGTCCGGCCTGGGCGACGTGCTGCACAATAGCTGGCTGTATGGCCGTCAGCAGCAGGTCGACATCATCGGACCACCCGGGACGGAACGACTTCGAGAAGGCGTCGCCCAAGCATTTCAAGCCGACCTTGACGAGCGCTGGAACACACTTGGTTCTGAATATCGCGAAGCTGATACGAGTATGGGCGTCGGGCACAACGTTCTGGTCGAGGGAGATGACCTGACCATTGTCTATGACACTGATGGCATCACGATCAGCGCGTTTCGCGTCGAGCATCCAAATTGGGCGCACGCTTATGGCTATAAATTCGAGTATCAGGGCAAGTCGATTGTGATTAGTGGCGATACGCGGTCTGCGAAAAACCTGATCACGCACTCCAAAAACGCTGACATTCTCATTCACGAAGCGCTGAACGTCGACATGATGCAGACCATTTCCGGCGCTTTGCGGAAGCATGGCGGTGGCATTGATCCTGAGCGGATGAACTTAATCATCAGCGTCCACACGCCCACTGACGATTTGGCAAAGCTTGCGACAGAAGCAGCCGTCGATCGCCTGGTTCTGACGCATCTCATTCCGCCTATTCCTGCGAATGGCTTTGTCGAGGCGGAGTTTACGGCTGGCATGGGCAAACTGTACAAGGGTGACATCACAGTCGCGCGCGACGGGATGCGCATCGATCTGAATCAGTAGAATATGCGCACATGAGCCAGAAAACCACAGACCAAGCCGCAAACACCGCAGACCGGAAACGCGGACGCCCGCGCGGCACAGATGGCCCTGATCTGAAACGGGCGCTCTTGCGCGCGGCGATTGATCTGTTTGCAGAGCGTGGATTTGAGGGTGTCTCCCTTAGCCAGATCGCATCGAAAGTAGACGCAGATGTCGGCCTGACTCGATACTATTTCGGATCGAAGGCATCGCTTTGGAATGCCGCCATGAATCACTTGTCCGAGTGCTTCGTCAGCGACTTAAGCAAAGCCAATCAATTTGAAGACGGCTCAAAAACCGAGGCACTCAAGGCGTTGATCAAAGCCTTCGTCATCGCCTCCGCGCGGTGGCCGCAGGTCAGTCGGGTCATCGTCTTCGATGGCGATAAGTCGGACGCGCGCGGGGCGTTTATCAAGAATCAACTGGTCGCTCCGTTCTATTTTCTGCTTTCAGACTTGATCGAGCACGCAAAAGCGGAAGGCGCTATTCCGGATGTTTCGACCCGGACGGTGTTCTTCATGATCACGCATGGCGGCTCATTCCCAATGGCGCTTCCAGCCCTTACGAACGCGTTTCCTGGTGATGATATCGGGTCAGAAGCTGGTCTCGCCGCGCATGCGGACGCAATTGTCGATCTCATCTTCAAATAGCCGCTCAAAACATCTGACAAATTGAATAGGTCGCCCGTACTGCGCGCGTAATTGGTGGGATGCGGGGCAAGTTCAGGATGGTGTCACTTTGGATTCTACTCACGTCTTCGTAAGAGAATCGCCCGAACCTGGCCTAATCACATGGTAAACGCACCGTTTTTCGATGAATTCTTATTGAAAAACAACAATAACATCCCCATGTGTCTGCTAGGTTCAGATCAGGGAGAACTGTAAATGGAAACCAGTCTTATCGTATTTGGCCTCTTGGCCATTGCGGCTTTGGTGCTGATAACGTCAGCCGTCAAAGTCGTGCCTCAGGGCTTTAATTTTACTGTCGAGAATTTTGGCCGCTATACGCGGACTTTGGGGCCAGGGCTCCATTTCATCATGCCATTCTACCAGCGCATCGGGCGCAAGATGAACATGATGGAATCTGTGCTCGATATCCCGACGCAAGAAGTGATCACTAAGGATAATGCGCAAGTGTCTTGTGATGCGGTCGTGTTCATTCAGGTCGTAGACCCAGTGTCGGCGGCCTATGAGGTGAACAATCTCGAGAATGCGATCACCAACCTCTCGCTCACCAATATTCGGACCGTGGTCGGCTCCATGGACCTCGACGAAGTCCTGTCGAACCGGGACGATATCAATGCCCGGCTCTTGTCTGTGGTGGATGCCGCGACCAATCCGTGGGGCGTGAAAGTCACCCGGATCGAGATTGCCGACCTGTCACCACCTGCCGACATTACCGAGGCCATGGCGCGCCAGATGAAGGCGGAACGCCTGAAGCGGGCCGAGATTTTGACCGCAGAAGGCGACAAGCAGTCTGCCATTCTGAAAGCCGAAGGCTTGAAACAGTCGCAAATCCTCGAGGCCGAGGGCCGACGCGAGGCCGCGTTTCGTGACGCTGAAGCGCGTGAGCGTGAAGGTGAAGCCGAAGCAAAAGCCACGGCGTTTGTCTCCGAGGCGATCGCCAAGGGTGACGTCAACGCGATCAATTACTTCCTCGGCCAGCAATATGTCACCGCATTCGAGAAACTCGCGACGGCGGGTGGCAATAAGACTGTCATCATTCCGGCTGAGTTCAGCTCGATCATCGGGACAATTGAAGGTATTCGTGGTCTGACGGACAGTGCGGCAGCGGCCAGCGCGGCGCGCACAGCTGTTCCGCCAGCCGGGACGCGCGGATAGGAGGCGATCATGGAAGGTTTAGATCTCGTTCTTTGGCCACCAACGGCCTGGCACTGGCTGGCTTTGGCGCTGATCCTGTTCTCGATCGAGATGATGACCGGCACCTGGGACCTGCTCTGGGTCTCCATCGCCGCCGCCTTCACCTCTGCCTTTGCGGCCTTTGCGCCGTCCGGCATTGCCGGGTGGGAAGGCCAGCTGGTCTTCTTCGCGATCGCGTCGGTTGTTCTGTTCATTGTCGGGCGAACCGTGTTTCGCAACATGCGCGAAAATGTCGAGGAACACCCGACCCTGAACAAACGCATGGCCGGTACACTCGGACAGCGCGGTGTTGTGGCGGATGATTTCGCAGGCGGTCTTGGCCGCGTGAAACTGGGCGATACGGTGTGGTCGGCACAAAGCGTTGATGGTGCCAACCTTGCCAGCGGAGCGGCCGTCATTGTCGAAGCGACAGAGGGCAACACGCTGAAAGTTCGTCCCGCTTAATTCAAGCCGTCTTCATATTGAAAAAGCCGCTCCGTGTTAGGGCGGCTTTTTTGCGTGTGAGTTGCCGTACCGCCATACCTTGACGAAGCTCAGGTGCCCGTGATGGTTGTAAGGATGAATTTGCCCAAACTCGTTCCCTTACCCGTACAGCCTGATGACACACCGTGGCCAACGAAAACTTGGCCGGATGGCGCATTTCCAGACTCTGGCGACCGCGCCAGGTTTGACGCATTGATCACACAAGGGTTCTCCGACAAAGCCACTTTAGGCGACACGCATGCCTTTCTCGCCATTCAGGGCGGAAGACTGGTCGCAGAACAGTATGATGAGGCGCATGGACCGAATGACACATATCATTCCTGGTCGATGGCAAAATCCATCACGCATGCGCTGACCGGTATCGCGATCGAGGATGGCGCGCTGGCCTTGCATGAGCCGGTTGATGTGCCGGAATGGCAAGCCCCGAATGATCCGCGGGCGGCGATTACGCTTGAACAGCTCTTGCGCATGTCGTCCGGTTTGCAATTCACTGAAGATTACGAAAATGCCGGCATCTCGCACACGATTGAAATGCTGTTCGGCACTGGCAAGGATGATGTCGCGCATTATGCCGCTGAAAAGCCGCTGGACCATCCGCCGGGAACACATTGGCTTTATTCCAGCGGCACGACGAATATTATCGCGCGCTTATTGGCGACAAAGCTCCAGTTCGATGCGGACGCGTTTGAAGAATTCATGCGCAAGCGTCTGCTCAATCCGATTGGCATGCGGTCAGCGACCCCGAAATTCGATACCGCTGGGACGTTTCTTGGGTCGAGTTTTTGTTTCTGCACGGCGCGGGACTTCGCAAAGTTTGGACTTTTGTATCTGCGGGGCGGCGAATGGGACGGAACGCGAATTCTCGCGCGCGAATGGATCGATCATGCCCGAACCCCGACGCCCCATGTGCCACCAGAAGAGCCAATGGGCTATGGCGCACAATGGTGGTTGAACATGGCCGGGCCCGGAAGCTTCTCGGCCAATGGGTATGATGGGCAATATATTGTTCTGGTACCGCAAAAGGATCTTATCCTGGTGCGTCATGGCATGTCAGAAGCGTTTAAGGACAATGTTCGCGATTGGCTGGCGGCCGTCGCCAATTGTTTTTGATGGCGTACCTCTGAGCGTCTCGAAACAGGCGAATATCTAAAAATCACATTCTCGTTGTAACTCTTCTGCAAGGCCGAGTGCCTGAATAACCCGTCACGAGTCTAAGGGGCATGCCATTATTTATGGGAGCCTGGGCTTATGAATTTCAATAGAGGGGTCGGGCAATATGTCCGCAACCGCCGCGGCGCAACGGCAGTCTTGTTCGCACTTATATTGGTTCCACTTTTGCTAGTTGTCGGATTGGCCGTCGATTTAGGCATGTACCAAAAGCAGAAAATGAAAGTCCAGCACGCACTGGACATGGCGAGCCTCGCCGCAGCCAGGCATTTGAGCAAAGATTTGAGTGCTGACACGGCGGATGTTCAAGCCATCGCCAACGCTTTTTTCGCTGCGGAAATCGAGCTCGAGAATTATGTCAGCATGAACGATGTCTCAGTCGAACGGTCGGGAATGCGACTCAACGTCGGAGTAGACGGCACAATGCCAACCAGTTTTATGCAGCTGGCGGGCATTGATACCATGTCCCTCGCGACAACTTCGGAAGTCGTTTATGGCGTCCCGAGCATGGTGGAAATTGCGCTCGTATTGGACACCTCGACTTCGATGGACCAGACCGACACCGGGGAGTCACTATCACGCGTCGAATCTCTTAAGGCGGCGGCGAAAGATATGGTCACGATTCTGTTCGATCCTGCTTCGAGTCTGAACGTTGAAATGGCCATCGTTCCGTTTTCCAACCGCGTGAATATTGGCACCGATCAAAGCGGAGAAGCTTGGCTTTCTGTGCCAGCGGATGAGTCTGAAGATCGGACGGACTGCTATATTACCCCTGAATGGTATGAGGCGAATTGTGTTCGCGATTCGAGCACCTGTTCAGATGATGATGTTATCGGCTCATGTGGTACTTGGAATTGCACCGGAGTGGATACGTCTACAGCCGATCGAGATTGTACGACGGCAACGACGACAAGATCTTGGCATGGGTGTGTCGAGCCGCGCTCGACCGCTAACCATCTCAAAGACGGCCTATACGTCTCAGAAAAGATCCCGGGTTATTTGAGTACTCATGAACGGCAATGCGCTTCGCCTGTGCTCCCGCTTACCGATGATGTGAACGACCTTAACCTGACCCTCACTACAATGAAGGTGCGTAGCGAGACCTATATTCCATCGGGTCTGATTTGGGGCTTGCGAATGCTGTCGAAAGACGCCCCGTTTGCAACCGACAAAAGCGTCAGTGATTTCATGGATGAAGGCGGAGTCAAATCGATCATTTTGATGTCTGACGGCGCCAACACGCTTGCTCCAGATGCCACGGGTGAAATCGGTGATCTCGATATCTCGAGCGCTGACCCAAACACCCGCGCGATTTGCCAAACGATCAAGGATGCCGGTGTCGAGATATATGTTGTCGCTTACAATATTGCAGACGTCAGCACGACCACGCTCTTACAAGATTGCGCCTCCAGCGAATCGCGCTTCTTTTCGGCAGGCTCGGCTGATGAATTGAAGGGTGTATTCGAATCTATAGCTAAACAGGTTGTGCGCGACATTTCGATTGTCGGCTAGACGATCCAAAGCAGGCGCCAAAAAATTGGCGCCTGCTTCGTCCGCGCTAAGAACTACAAGTCCGCAAGCTTCGGAATGGTGCCGTCTGATCCCATCCACGCCTCGTCGAAAAGTTCGCGGGCATAATCGGCAGAGCGCGCATCGCCTTTGGCGCGATAGGTTTCGGCCAATCCGAACAGGGCATATGCATTGTTCGGCGCTTTGATCAGGGTCTTGAAGAACTCCCGCTCAGCGCGGTCATATTGACCGTCCTGAAGCAGATACAGGCCAAGGGTCTGACGGGTCGGATAGTACCACCAGGTCGGTTCGAAATATGGCAGTTGAGCTTCGGCCGCAGAGGCGCTCTCAAGTTTGTCTATCGCGCCTTTCAAATTGCCTTCAGCTGCGAGCAAGCGCCCTTCGAGCGTCAGTTCTGCCACCATCTGGATACCGGCAAGCGGCGTCAGGAACTCGCTGTCATAGGCGTCAAATCCGGGCGCACCGGTCAGAGCGCTCAACTGCCCAAGCTCTGCCTTCGCCGCCTCCATGTCGTCTTGCCGCGCGAAAACGACGCCGCGGGCATAATGCCAGGCTGTGCGCAAATAGAGATGCGCGGCCGCCGGTTCTGGAATGGCCAAAACGGTTTCGTCTGTAGAGAACAGCAAATCGGTAAAAATCGGCGAGGCGGCAATATGCTCTGCCAGGGGATTGGGCGCGGAGGGGTCAATCTCGACCATAGCATTCAGCTTATCCGCCATATCCAGCGCGGTTGCGGCATTGCCGGCAAATTGCGAGCTGGCAACGACGAAATGGACATTGTGCGGATAATACACGCTGCCATAGACCGCGGCGTTCTCGCTTTGCGTAATGTAAGCTTCGTCGGCCTCAATCGCTGCAATGTTAGAGTCGTGAGATTTCTTCCACGCGCCCAGTCTTAGATAAATATGCGACGGCATATGCACCAGGTGCCCGACACCCAGCTGCTGGTCCGCCAAACTATCCGCGTAGGCTTCGGCGCGGAACGGATCCACTGAGGACTCGGTGATGTGAATATAGAGATGAATCGCCGGGGCGAATTCGGGATCGATCTCGAGCGCGGTCTCTATCAGTTCCAGCGTGCGTGCCGTTCGGCCTTTTGGCTCACGTGCGCCAACTTGCCAATAATCCCAGGGCTGGGTGTCCATATTGGCTTCGGCGGCCAGAGAGAGGATAAACTTGTCGTCCGGAAAAGCTTCGGCGACCGCGTCCATCGCATCAGCAAAAGCGCCAGCGTTTTCAACAATACTGCCATCTTCTGACGCGTCATAGCGGGTGGCCAGCGCTTTGATGAGTTTCGCCTCTCGCTCAGAGAGGCCATCCATCTTTTTCACAGCAACATCTGCGGCCATCAGGCCCGCCGCCCCGCGCGTCGGTGCATAAGGGATGTTGATATTGCTACCAAAAGATAGCCCTTCGCCCCAATAACACATGGCGCAGTCAGGGTCTTTGCTTTGCGCCATGCGGAACGCGGCGATGGCCTCATCATGATTGAAATTGGCCATATGCGTGAGCCCGGTATCGAACCAGGTTTGCGCCTCAGGACTGGCGGTCGAGATTTGATAATGAAAATGATCTGTAACCTCGCCAGGCAAGGCAAACGGGGTGCCATAATCAAATCCTGGATTGAGACCTGCCGCGGTTTCAAGCGCCGACACTGAAACCTCATTGGTGCGACCGCTGCACATGCTTTGCGATAGAGTCACCGGGTCGATGAAGGGCTGGCTGTCCGCCTCCGTCTCAACCGGCTCTGGCGAGACACATGCGGCCAGGCTGAAGAGTCCCAAGCCGAACCCAAGGCCAAGCCCGAGCGTTTTGAGTCTAGTGTTTGTCATATTACGTCCTCCCTTATGCGTGCACTACCACAGATTGATATTCACGTTAACCAAACACGCGGTGATGCGATAATTGTTTGTTGAGACACGGATTGTTTGACTGTTTCAAGGCTTTGCAATCTACAGCGGCATGATTAGACCGGCGCGAGCAGAAAATGTGAGATCGAACCCATGCGTGATGGTGGCCGAATAGCAGCAGCGATTGATGTTCTGAGCGACGTTTTGAATCGGCATCAACCGGTCAAAGTCGCTGCCCGCGACTGGGGCAAGCGTGCGCGGTATGCCGGCTCGAAAGACCGGGCCTGGGTGTCTGGCCTGGTGCTGGATGCTTTGCGCAAGCGCAACTCTGTCGCCCATGCCATGGATGATGACACGCCGCGGGGGCTGGTGCTCGGCGCGTTGAGCTTTGCCTGGGGTTGGGACATTCGCCGCATTGATGATGCGATGGATGAGCCGCATGCACCAAGCGCGCTCACCCTGAAAGAGCGCGAGCATCTGGTAATGGCGCCGGACGTCACCGCAGAGCCGCATGTCGCGGGCGATTATCCGGAATGGCTGACGCCGCATATGCAACGCGCCTTTGGCGAATTGGCGGCGGTGGAAGGTCAAGCCATGGCCGTTCGTGCGGATGTCGATTTGCGCGTCAATACGTTGAAAGTCGACGCCGAAAAAGCTGGCGGTCCATTGCGCAGTGCTAAAGCTGAACCGTCGCGCCTATTGCACAATGCTTATCATATCCCGGCGCGCGATCCGTCCCAACGCGAAGCCAGTCTGGATAATATTCCGGCCTACTCCAAAGGCTGGGTCGAGGTGCAGGATGCGGGGTCTCAAATCGCAGCGGCAGCAGCGAATGCACAGGCGGGCGAGCAAGTCCTCGATTACTGTTCGGGTGGCGGCGGTAAGACCTTGGCGCTCGCCGCGGCGATGGGCGGCAAGGGGCAAGTGTTTGCGTATGACATTGATGGGCGCCGATTGAGCGCCATTATTCCGCGCTTGAAACGGTCAGGCGCGCACAATGTTCAATTGCTGCATCCCAGTGAACCCGAAGCGCTGGAAGTGCTGAAAGGGCAGATGGATTGCGTCTTTGTCGATGCGCCGTGCACCGGAACTGGCACATGGCGCCGACGTCCGGATACAAAGTGGCGGGTCAAACCAAAATCACTGGAAACGCGAATCGAGCAGCAGGATGAAGTGCTCGAAAAAGCCGCTATGTTCGTCAAACCAGGTGGACGTCTTTTATACGCCACATGCTCGTTTCTGGTCGAAGAAGACGAAGACCGCGTCGATGCCTTTCTCGCGGCCCATCCAGGTTGGACCCAGGAGAATGCCGTTGACCATGCATCCGCGAGCGGCTGGCTGACGGAAGAGGGCGTGGCCGTCATTAAGGCCGGGCAGGGACCAGCGGGCAGTGTCCGGCTGACCCCGCGAAGCGCAGGAACGGACGGCTTTTTCTTCGCTGTATTGCGCCGTCAGGGTTAACAAGTTCGATCTAAATCAACCGTCCGTTTTCGCGTGAAATTCAGTGCATTTTGGCAATGAAGGCGCATGCTGGGAGGACGAGCATGTCAGTTACAACCAAAGACGGCGTTACAACGCTGAAACCTACAGCGTGGAGATGGTTCGGCGGAGCGGCGGCCGTGTTTTTTCTGGTTCCTGGTTTTGGTTGGATGATTGCAGGCGTTTTTGCGCTCATGGGCGCCGGGGTTCTACAGAATCTGGTGCTTTCGCCGGAAGGCATAAAAGTTCGAAACTGGTGGTCGACGAAAGAATATGCCTGGCGCGACATAGATGATTTTCGCATATACAAAGTGCGCTCTGGCCTGATCACGGCGGCGAATATGGTGTCATTCACGCAAGCGCAAAAGGATGGCAGCATGATGGGCAATGCTGCAAAATTTTTGGTCGGCGGCACCGATACGATCCCGGCGGTTGGCATGCCCGCCAAAAAGTTGGTCCAGGTGATGGAGGCCTATAAACGCGGCTTCATTCCAGCAGACAGTGTCGAGACAGAGCCAAGTTATCCGCCCACGCTGCCCGCTCTCAAAACCGAACCAGACCCGAAACCGGCCCCCAAACGTGAAAAGCCACGGCCGCCGCGGGCGGTTCCAGCGACACCGCGGGCGCAGCAGAGACCGACATCAAAACAGCCAAATCTCGGCGGCACACATAAAAAATCGACGCCACTGGTCCAGGAAGGCGGCGGCCTATTTGGACGCCGGCCATCGGACTCTCCGTTCAGTTGATGAACAGACCTGGTTGAGGCCGATGCGGGACTCAGCTAAAGGGCCGCATGGCTGATCACAAACATGAACGCGCGCTGATTATCGACTTTGGCAGTCAGGTAACCCAGCTCATCGCCAGACGCCTGCGAGAAAGCGGCGTCTATTGCGAAATTCACCCGTTTAACAAAGTCGATGAGACCTTCCTGAGGGCCTATGATCCGCAAGCGGTCATTTTGTCCGGCGGCCCGGCCAGCGTCACTTGGGAGGAAAGCCCTCGCGTCCCCGATTCAGTGTTTGAGCTGGGCGTGCCGATCTTGGGTATTTGCTATGGTCAGCAGGTGATGATGGAGCAGCTTGGCGGCCGCGTGGAAAGCGGCACCAGCCGTGAATTTGGCCGTGCTTTTATTGAAAAGGTCGGCGAGGATCAGTTGCTTGATGGCTTGTTTGAAGCTGGCGAGCAGGAACAAGTCTGGATGAGCCATGGCGATCATGTCGCTGAAATGGCACCAGGTTTCGAAGTGATCGCAAAATCGTCGGGGGCACCAGTGGCGGCGATCGTTGATCGATCTCGGAATTTCTATGCCACCCAATTCCATGTCGAAGTCGTACACACGACGCATGGCGCCAGGATCTTGCGCAATTTTACGCACGGCATTGCCGGATTGAAAGGCGATTGGACGATGGCGGCCTATCGCGAGGAAGCGATTGAGAAAATCCGCGCGCAAGTCGGTTCCGGGCGGGTGATTTGTGGCCTGTCAGGCGGCGTCGACAGCTCTGTGGCGGCGGTGCTGATCCATGAAGCGATTGGCAGTCAATTGACCTGCGTCTATGTCGATCACGGCCTGATGCGGATGAATGAAAGCGAGCAGGTCGTCAGTCTGTTCCGCGAACATTACAACATCCCGCTCGTCCATGTCGATGCATCAGACTTGTTCCTCGGGGAGCTCGACGGCATCAGCGATCCAGAGAAGAAGCGCAAAACGATCGGCAAACTCTTCATCGATGTGTTTGAGGAAGAGGCGAAGAAGGTCGGCGGCGCCGATTTCCTCGCCCAGGGCACGCTGTATCCGGATGTGATTGAAAGCGTCAGCGCGATTGGCGGACCATCCGTCACGATTAAGAGCCATCACAATGTTGGCGGCTTGCCAGAGCGGATGAATATGCAACTCGTAGAGCCGTTGCGCGACCTGTTCAAAGACGAGGTCCGCGCGCTGGGGCGTGAGCTTGGCCTGCCAGACGCGTTCATTGGCCGCCATCCTTTCCCGGGACCGGGCCTGGCGATTCGCATTCCAGGCGAAATCACACGCGACAAAGCGGACACACTCCGCAAAGCTGACGCGATTTATCTTGAAGAGCTGCACAATGCCAATCTGTACAATGAAATTTGGCAGGCTTTTGCCGTCTTGCTGCCGGTCAACACAGTCGGCGTGATGGGGGATGAACGGACCTATGAAAACGTCCTCGCCTTGCGCGCGGTAACGTCGACGGATGGCATGACAGCCGACTATTTCCCATTCGATCATGACTTTCTCGGCCGTGTCGCGACTCGCATCATCAATGAAGTGAAGGGCGTGAACCGTGTCGTCTATGACATAACATCGAAACCGCCTGGAACAATTGAGTGGGAATAAAATTGACCCTGTTAGCTGCTTGAAAGTTTGGCATTTATTGCTCGCCTGAATGACAGCATCGGCGGCCGCGCCTCTCTTCCCGATTGAATGCTGTTTATTTTCCCCGATATGTCTGCATAACCAACCTATGCGGGTGGACGAACGGTATTTGCGCTATGCATTGGCGTTAGCCTTTGCGCTGGGAGGGATCTGGGCCTTTCTGGTGCGCGGCGAGGCGTGGCCGTTTGCAATGGAAGATTTCGAATTTTCTGCGCATCAGTCACTGATCGCGGAACAGACACTGGAAGCCGCATTGGAAGAAGAGGTCATCGATCAGGACCTGATCCTGCAATTGGGGCGTTCCATCATCGCAAAAGAGCCGCTCGCAATTTACCCGTTTGAGGGTGTGCTGACAGGCGAAATCGAGCGCGAACGATTGTCGCCAGATAGCATGAATTCAGATCGCGCAGATCGCTTTGCGACGGCGGCGCTCGATCGCGATGGGCGCAATCTTACGGCGCGGCTGTATTTGCTAGATAAAGCGATCATGCAAGGCGATTGGGGCTCAACGCTGGATCAAATTGGGGCCGCTTATGAGCTTTGGCCGGAACAGCAAGACGTGTTGATCGAAGGACTTTTCCCCTTGCTGCCCGCGCCGGGCTTCTACGAGACGCTCCTGCAGCGCTCAGCGGCGGGTGACACGTGGGTTATGGCATTGCTGAACAAGATGCCGCTGGACGCGCTGGAACCGCGCCAGGTCACCGCATTATATCTTCCACATGAAGACTTATACGAGCGATTGCTGACAAATTTCGTGCGGCAGGGCCAGTTTGACCAGGCCTACCAGGCCTGGGCGACGCTGAGACCGGAGGAAGCCTCTGCCCATCCTGATGGACTTGTCGATTTTGAGTTTGCCGGATCCGACGCCTTGCGTCCGTTTAATTGGACGATCGATCAAGACTACGCGGAAATCATGCCTGACCTGGAGGCGCTTTATGTCAGCTACCGCGGCAGAGGGCGGCCGGTATTTGTGTCTCAATATTCCCGGCTTCCTGCCGGCGCCTATCAGCTCGTGGTGGACCTCGAGGAGGTGCCGGAGAATGTTGGTGGTGACTTCGTCTGGCAGATCAATTGCCTCGATTTCGATCACCAATCATTGAGCGTCTCGGTATTTGATGAAGCGTTTTCAGATCCAGGAACCGGCCTATCGTTCACGGTGCCAGAAAATTGCGCGCACCAGGAGATTCTATTGCGCGGCTTTCCGGGCCAATTTACGCGAACGGTCCAGCTGCAAGTCAACGAGATTGCGATCCAACACTCGGAGGATGAGTCCTGATGGGCGCGCGTCGTAAAAGACAAAGCCGGAAGATGGACCCACGCGCCATCCTGGCCGTTATGGGGACCGCGCTCACCAGCCGGCCGCTACGACTGTCTTGCATCCCGGTTCTGTTCGCGTTGTTTGCGGTGTTCGGCGGCGCGAGCGGAGAAGGATTCAACGTCCACGCCTTGCTACTGCTCTTGTGTGGCGCGGTGTCCGCGCTGGCAGTTCTTCAGTTGCAATACCAGGATGTGCCAGCTCCATTCAAATGGTTGTTGGCGTTTCTGTTGGGTTATATCGTGCTTGGGAGTTTGCATCTTATCGAACTTCCAATTCAAATTTGGCGCCTGCTGGGCGGGCGCGAGATGATTGGTGATGGCTGGGATATTTTTGGATTGGCCCCGTCATTCGAACCGATCAGTGTGGCGCCACGCCGGACGTATTTTGCACTGGTTTATGTATTGATTCCCCTTGCGGCTGTTTTTGCGCTGCTGCGATTGGGCTGGCGGTCTGCAACGGCATATTTGCCATGGACGATTTCGGGTGTGGCGGCGGTCAGCGCCTTGCTGGGCTTGATGCAGGTGACGCTGCCTGAGGGGGCAGGGCTATATCTTTATGAATTCACCAATGATGGGTCGCCTGTCGGCTTATTTTCCAACGTCAATCACCATGCGTCTTTTCTAATCATGAGTCTGGCCTTTACAGCGGTATTGATTGGCGAGTTGAGATCGCACGAGCGGTCCAAAGATGCGGACATGGCGAAGCGGACAATGATTGGTCTGTGTGCAGGTCTACAGCTAATTGGCATTCTCGCTGCGGGGTCTGTGGCGGGCTATTTGTTGCTCGTTCCGATGCTCGTAATGTGTGTCCTGATTTCGCAAAGCCAGCGTAAGACCTTCCAGATTTCGCGCCTCGTAATACCCGCCCTGGTTTTGGTGCCAGCGATTCTGCTGGTCGCATACAGCCCGCAGCTTTCGGACTTAGGGGTCACATCATTGGACAATGATGGTCCGACGTCCCGGGTCGGTATTGCGGCGATTGGACTTGATGTGCTCAAGGATCACATCTGGTTCGGCGGCGGATTGGGATCATTTGAGCCTTTGTTCAAAGCGTATGAAAACCCCGACACCGTCGGACTGAAATTCGCCAATCACGCGCATAATGACTATCTGCAATGGGCGATCGAGACTGGATTGCCCGGTATCGCTGTGGTCTCGGTTTTTCTGTTCTGGCTGGTTCGCAATATTTTCAGCGTCTGGCGCTCAAGCGGCGACCGTACAGTCCGCATGCGGCGCGCTGCGTCGGCGGCTTTGATCATTCCCCTGTTGCACAGCATTGTCGATTATCCTTTGCGCAGCCCCTCGATCCTTATGTTTGCCAGCATTTGCGTTGTTTTGATGGTTTTGCCGAACCGTGCTCTCGCAAGTCAGCGACCAGAGCCTGATCGATCTAAGCAGATTGAACTCTAGACTGACCACAGCTCGGAGCGCGATGCCCAATGTTCGAGCGGATCCAGTATCAAGTTTGCCAAAACCACACACACACCAATTTTTCTGCGCCA
>JBCCDZ010000026.1:0-18908 GCA_039030525.1 Pseudomonadota bacterium
CGAGATTTTCTCAGATGGTTTGGCAAGCACCCGACCGGCCACT
The DNA here is from genome assembly GCA_039030525.1 of Pseudomonadota bacterium. Lineage (GTDB taxonomy): Bacteria > Pseudomonadota > Alphaproteobacteria > Caulobacterales > Hyphomonadaceae > Henriciella. The sequence goes on from JBCCDZ010000026.1 coordinate 44, forward strand.
TTGACCTTGCCGGCCGCGATCGCGGCCTGCGCCGCCGACCGGCTGTCAAAGTGCCCGAGCGCAACAAGAATTTTATCGGCGCGATCAAGTTTTTCTATCACGGCTGACTTCTCCGACGAACGCCCTACACTTGATCCTGAATAGCCAATGGAGCCGCTGATATGATCCGTAAAGCCCTACTCGCTGCCATCTTGCCGATTGTCGCCTGTGCACATGCCCCGGCGCAAGACGCACCGCAACTGCCTAGTGAAGCTGAAATGCCAGGACCCGATCAAGGTGTGTTTCCAAGCATGATGCGCCTAGGCGGCGACATTATTGGTGCAGATGGCGCAATTATCGGCACGCTGAACATTCTTGATGGTCCGCACGGACTGCTGATCGAAGCCACGGTCGCGCCGGGCGGGCTCGCCCCCGGTTGGCATGGATTGCATCTGCATCAAGTCGGAGACTGCAGCGATATTGGGACGTTCAAAATGTCAGGCGGACATGTCGGTAAAATCGAAAATGGTCACGGTTTGCTCAACCCGCTCGGTCCGGAAGCTGGCGATGTTCCAAACATCTGGGCGGCCGCAGATGGCTCAGCCGGGTATGAAGCTTTCACCGACCTGATCACCAGTGCGGAGCTCGCCGATGAAGATGGCACAGCGCTGATCATTCACCAGAATCGCGATGACCATCTGACCCAACCGATTGGCGGCGCTGGACCTAGGGTCGCTTGCGCGGTCATCAAATAGCCTAAAAAAATTCGTTGACGCGCCTGCGACATTCTGTCAAACGGCGCGTCCATTCAACGAAAAGAGGCCGCCATGAAATTGCGGAATCTAAATCTCAATCGCCGCTTGCCTGCCTTTTTTGAAGGCCAGGATAGCGTCGCCATGGAGGGCGTTGGATGACGGGTGGATGCGCCACCCAGCCGGTCAGCTAACCGGTTTATCCGCCCTCCGCGCGTTTCGCCCGGAGGGTTTTTTCTTGCTCAAAGGGGCCGCGCGGAGGACAACTCAATCAAAGGAGGGGTCAAAACCAGACCTTAGACCAATGAGCAATTTTGAAGTGATCGAAACGTCGAGAGGCGGAGCGATCAAAGCCTGGGTAAAAGGCGTTCCTTTGGAACCCAAAGCCCGTGAACAGCTTGAGAATGTGGCTGGCCTGCCTTTCATTCACTCGCACTTGGCGGTGATGCCTGATGTCCATTTCGGGCGCGGTGCCACAGTCGGGTCAGTGATCCCAACGAAAGGCGCGATCATCCCAGCCGCGGTCGGTGTCGACATTGGTTGCGGTATGATGGCGATGCGGACCAGCCTGACGGCTCGGCAATTGCCGGACAATCTCAAGCGCGTGCGCAGCGAGATCGAACGCAAAATTCCTGTCGGCAACGGCCCCCGCGGCAATCACCGGGATACTCCGGCAAGTGTCGTTACGCGCCTGCGCAATTCACGACTGGCTGAGCGGCTCGACCTGATCCACGACAAGCACCCGAAGGTGACGCCTGGAAAATTCAGCGCGCAACTTGGGACGCTTGGCGGCGGCAACCACTTTATCGAGCTTTGTCTTGATGAAGATGACCGCGTCTGGATCATGCTGCACTCTGGCTCACGGGGCACCGGCAACCGCATTGGCACTTACTTCATCAGCGAGGCGCGCGCCGCGTTAGAGAAGAGAGTGCTGGGATATCATGTCCCGGACCGGGATTTGGCCTTCTTCGTCGAAGGCGAACCCCTGTTCGATGACTATATCGAAGCGGTTGATTGGGCACAGGATTTCGCGCGGCTCAATCGCGAGTCGATGATGGATCGTGTGCTGATCGCGTGCCGGGAAACCTTGCCGGGATTCACGATCGAGAAGTCTGCGGTGAACTGCCACCACAATTATGTGGAGAAAGAACGCCACTTTGAAGCAGACCTCTGGCTCACTCGGAAAGGCGCGGTACGGGCCGGCAAAGACGAGCTTGGCATTATTCCGGGATCAATGGGGGCGAAATCCTTCATTGTCCGCGGCAAAGGCAATGCTGACAGTTTTTGTTCCTGCTCGCACGGGGCTGGACGGAAAATGTCCCGGACGGCGGCCAAGGCCAAATACACCGTGGCCGACCATATCGAAGCCACCAAAGGCGTCGAATGTCGGAAAGACCGCGGCGTCGTTGATGAAACGCCAATGGCCTATAAGGACATTGACAAAGTCATGGCCGCGCAAACGGATCTTGTCGAAGTGGTTCACACCCTGAAACAGGTCGTTTGTGTAAAGGGGTGATCGATGTCCGGCATTGCCGGTCACCGATCACATGCCTTGCACCCAAAAGGAAAGGCGATCCGCAACGGATCGCCTTTTTCTATTCCTCGAGATCTCGCGCCACCCGGAAGCCGATCGTGTCATTGCGGCTGCCTGAAGGTTGCGGGCGGCGCGTGGCCGAGCGGACATAAGACGGGACTTTTTCATAATCGCCGCCGCGCGTGGGTTGCGAACACTGGTCGCGCCCAGGGATTGCTTTGCCATCCCGCGGCAAGCCAGCATATGTCCGTGTATAACAATCGGCTGTCCATTCCGCGATATTGCCAAGCATGTCGTGCAGGCCAAACGCGTTCGCCGGATAAGACCCGACAGCCACCGGCATGCGCAAATAACCGCCGCCTCTGGCGCCATTATTATAGCCGCGTTGACCATTATAATTGGCCTGTTCGCTGGTAATCTCTTCGCCAGTATAGAATGGCGTTGTGGTGCCCGCCCGTGCTGAATATTCCCACTCCGCCTCTGATGGCAGTCGATAGGGTTCGCCCTCTACCTGTGTGTTGAGCCAGTCCACATAGGCTTGTGCCTCGCTCACGTTGAGATCGAAGACGGGACGATCGTCCATCTCCCAGAGTGGATTGGACGTGCGCACCGATTTCGGATCATGGGTACACGCGCCAGCCGCCCGGCACTGCTCATACTGCCCGAACGTGACTTCATATTTGCCCATCGCAAAGCGGTCGATTGATACTTCGCGGACGGGGCCCTCATCATCATGGCGGCGATATTCTGTGTCTGGCGAACCCATCATAAACTTGCCCGCCGGAATAACCACCATTTCAGGACACGTATCACAGTCTTGGAACGTGCTAAGGTCTGCGAGACCGGTTGGCTCGGGCGTGGTCGTTACGGGAGCATCACCCGCAGGCGCATCTGTATCCCCAACGTCCCGACCCATCGACACCATCTGAAACACCACACCAGGATCAATCACGGCAGGCGCGGGCTTGCCACAATCACCAAAACAGAAATCTTCTCCGATCAGGCCTGAATTGTAGAAGGGCGTCTGCCCCCCGTCTGTCGCTTGATAGACCTGGTCGGCGACGCGCTTGAACACTTGCTCGGCGATGAGCCCGTCTTGCTGAATGACGGCGGCGAGTGCCTGCGTATAAGGGCTGTTATTGCCCGCGCCGTCCGTCGCCGTGTATCCAGGCTCTGTAGAGTAAGACACCAATAGACCGCGCGACCGCTCTACCGGTGCCAGACCACCGGCGCCAAGCGAACGGTTGGAACTCGGCAATGGATTGTTGCGACAGGCATCCAGGACAACGAAATTGACGCCATTACCGGCCGCTCGGACGTGCTGCAAAGCCTGGCCAAGACGCGGTGCTTGTGCCCAGACATCCTGCTCGGTGACCGCATTCGTATCGACCGGAATAAGGTAATTATAGCCTTCGGACTGAATGCCGTGCCCGGCAAAATAAATCAGGCCGACCGCATCCTTTCCCGCATAAGAAAGCCGTCGACCATGCGCCGCAAACGCGTCTTCCATATCGTCTTCAGTGGCATCAATGAGCAGGCTGACCTGAAACCCGACGGATTCCAGCGCATCTTTCATCAGACGCGCATCATTTGCCGGATTGGCCAGCTGCCAGCCCATTGTCTCATAATTGCTATTGCCGATGACCAAGGCAATCCGGTCTTCCGCCAGGGCATAAAGAGGCAGAAAAAACCCAATAAAAACAGATAATATCGCACGCTTGAACATGGTCGAGCTCACTCCAGTCTGTATCGCGTTTGTGCAGGGTCCCCACCCTTCAACGCACGCCCCCTCAACCAGGATAGGAGCACAGAGCGCGACTCGATTCCAGAGGGAAAATGGAGCTGTCCTGCGCCCGTCTATTGCCGTGTTGGAGGTGGCGGTGGTGGTGCCGGGGGGGCGCCAACAACGGGAGCCGCCAGCGGCTCCATATAGACCGTGGTCGATTGCGCCGTCATCGGCGTCGAGCCAGCTGTCCCGAAGACCGATGCCATGAGCTGACTGGCTTCGCCTACGCTGAGCCTACCCATCGCCACTTCATGCATGATCGCCGCTTGAGCGCGTTGCATTTCGACTCGCATCTCATTCGCGTTTTCTAACTGGTCGACATAAGCGCCCATGACCTCATCGCAGTGTTCCGACAGCGCCGTTTCGCCCGTCGCGGAAACCGTCCGCAAATGTTCAAAGCACAATTGCACGCCATAATCATTCTGAACGATGGCCATCGTGATATCGCGCACCGCCTCAGCCACCGCATAAGATGGCGGATAGGCCGGTGAAGATGGCCAGGACCCGGTTATTCCGCCAGCGCTTGAATCGCTGGCTGACGGGGCCGTCGAGGCGAGGTTTGCATTAATGTCCGACGTCGCTTGCGCAGACGATTGCGCCCGTTCCATCGCGCGCGCTTGCGCCCGCAAGTCCAGCACCTGGCGGTTGCGACGTTCGATATCATTCGCAGAACAGCCTGCCGCCGCATTGCCGGTATAGCATTGATTATTAGTCTGCTCGAGCAAGGCGATTTCATCATTCGTGTGCTGGATTTCTGTGGCGAGGCGCGTCTGTTCGGCAGACGCCATGGCGGAGCGCTGCAAATATTGTTCGCGATAATTCAGCCCGCTGCCCGCCGAAGCGCTGACCACAGCATCGCTGCCTTTGACCGCGCCGGTCAGCTGCTCAATCGCCAGAAGCGCGATCATGTTGGTCTGAAACCGGCGCAGCATGATGGAATATTGTTCGTCAGACAGGCCATTCATATAGGCTTCGCAAACCCGGTAGAAACCGTCGCGCAGGGTTTGAATCGTCTGAGTTCTGAGACCGATATTCGCGGCGGCTTCGGAAACGCCGCCCTCGGCTGATACCGCGTTGGAAATGTCAGACACGCTGACGCCGGCTTGCGCGGCGATGGCCGACAAAGCATCCGGCGCTGGCTCAGCACAGACAACCCGCATGTCTTTATCGATGCGTCGGTTCGACAAGACGGCCCGCTGCTCGGCATCAATGAAGACGCCTGCAGGCGCCGTCCCGTTGCCGTTAAAGCCGGAGCCAAGCGTCTCCTTCTTGTTCACCGCCGCAAGATTGCCCACGGAAGCGCAAGCCGTCAGGGCGCAGACGCCAAATGCGAGCAAACCAATGCGAAACATGAATTCGTCCTCCAACAAGGACAGGACGCGACATTTGAAAATTAGTCAAGCAAGACAGCGCCTTATAGGGGAATTCTAACGCAGTGCCTCAAACCAGAGTTGAAGGGCGTCGGCGTCGCGTGCGCGCCGCGCGCGCACGGCCATCGCCTCTTCATCGGCGCCCCATTGTTCGATTTGCCAATCCTCATCCACGCATGATGCAGATAAGGCAGCCTCGGCTGTCAGCACGCCCTGCTCAACTGCGAGGGCCAGAACCGCTGAACCGAGCAAGCTGCAGCCCCAGGTCAAGGCCGTGAGACGAAAATCGTCGAGCGCTATCGCGTGCGCGCGAACCGCCTGCAAACTTGCCTCCGGCTGCGGACTGGCCATCAATCCTGTCACCGGCACGAGGACCACGCCAAGTTCTTTGCCGGCCCACTCGCGCCAGGGCGTCCAGGCCGCATCCTGACGCGTCTGAAGCTCCGCCGGCGACTCAGCGAGATAGCAGGTGACGTCCGTTCCGGCATAGCGGCTCAATTCTTCGGCCAGCTCGTCGCGCGTCTCAGGTGTCCGGTCGATGGCAACATTGGCCAGCCGGGTCAGCGTCATATTTTGCAGATCCAGCGTCTCACCTTGCGCGTCCCATTCAGCGGCAATCGCTTCCGCAAGCGCCTGTGTCGGAACGGCCAGTGCCGTCTTGGCGGGCGTCTTGATCGGGCGACCATCCAGCAGAATGGCAAAGCCCGCTCCGTCTTCGGCAACGCTCGCTTGCTTGTAGAAGCGTTTCGGCAGGTTCACCTTTTCCATCAGGACAGGCGCTCCGCGAACGTATCGAGACTGGCATTCAGCGTGGTGAAATCGTGGTGCACTTCATGCGCGCCCACATCAGACAATTCATGTGCTTCGCCAAAGCCCCAGCTGACACCGAACGTATGAATACCGGCATTCAGCCCCATGCGGATATCGTGGATGGCGTCGCCGATTATGAGAGACTGATGCGGCTCAGCGCCAACCGCCTTCATCGCTTCATCGCACATGAAAGGATGCGGTTTGCCAGGGCCATCATCTGCGCACCAGGTCGTGTCGAAGAATTGCCGCATGCCGTGCTGTTCGAAAAACGAGTCGACGCCGCGCCGGGCTTTTCCGGTTGCGATGGCGAGCAGCCAGCCTTGATTGGCCAATCGCTCTATCGCGTCTTGAGCGCCCTCATAGAGCGGTTCAAATCCCTGCCCCTCCGCCCTTAAGTTGACGAAGGCATGACGATAAGTCTCGACCAGTTCGTTCAATTTGTCGCCGGACACGCCAGGCGCGAGAATCTCACAGGCTTCACTTAGCCCGAGGCCAATGGTCTTGCGCGTATCATTGTAATCCGGTGGAGCGAGCCCAACCGTTTCAAAGCTGCGCACCATTGCTGTCTGGATCACCTCGCGGCTGTCCACGATGGTCCCATCCATATCCCATATCGCAAGTTTCAAAGTCATGGCCCGCCCTTTAGGCGGCAGCGGCTTTACTCGCAACCAGTCTTTGCCAGATCAGGAAGATTGGCGCTGAAAGTTCCAGCACCATGCCAGCAAACTGAGTGTCGATCCCTGGTCCGACAGTGGTGTAAGATAAAAGTCTCGCAAGACCGCCAAGGAAAATGACCGCGCAAATGAAGGCCATTACGAGCCCATGCTTTTCAACGTTTGGAATCGTCCACCAAAGCAGCAGCGTCACAAGCAGATAGATCGCAGAAAGATAGCGCAGTTGATTATCGATGGCCGCTGGATAGCCGCCATCCGGCATGAAGTATGCCGCGCCATTGATGATGCCCATGATTGAAAAGAAAAGTGGGATCAGAGACAGAACCCCTAATCCGATTTGTAGCCCCAGCCTCATTCAGACCTCCACGATACCGGACGAAATTTCCTGCGCGCGCGCTTCGAACGCCGCTTTGGTTTCGCCTTCATCGGTCGAGCAAATCAAATATCCCCCACCCTGTCCAATCACGCGCGCAATTTCGGGCCACATGATTTCGGGGGTCTTGGCCTCATCCCACATTTTCGAGAATGAAGGATCCATATGGCGCGCGCCGCCAAACCGATCAGGCCGCGCCTTGGCGCCATCCCATATTTTTGTGTTGAGCAAGCCGGGGCACAGGATGGTCGTCCCAATCCCTTGGGCAGCAAACTCCCCGCGCAACGCTTCTGCGACGGCGAACGTTGCATGCTTTGTCGTCGCGTAGAGCGGAAAATCGCCTTCAGGACGACGCAAGGCCGCGGTCGAGGCGGTGACACCAACATGGCGGGGCCCGGTTGCCTCTGCCATCAGGGCCGCGAAGGCTTGCGCTGTCCAGATCACCCCGCGCACATTCACATCGAGGGCCCATTCGACCATATTTGCTTTGCCCGACAGGACCGGCGAGCCGACGCCAACGCCGGCATTGATCCAGAGCAAATTGAGTGGGCCGTGCGATGCCAGCTTTTGCGCGGCCTCTAAACATGCTTCACGGTCCGAGACATCGAAGGCCAGCGGAAACGCAGCGTCGCCAATATCGTCAGCAACGCGCGTGGCGGCGTCTAACCGGATGTCCTGGACACAGACCCGCAGTCCGGCATCAGCAAGCGCGCGGGCCAGCATTTCACCGATGCCGTCGCCAGCCCCGGTCACAAGGGCTAGTTTTCCTTCAAATTCTGCCAGATCGGCCATGCCATCTCCTGTGTTGGACAATTGTTAATCCACGAATCCGTGTCCGCATCTTTCCATTTGCGATCAGCCCCGTAGGAATGAGTATAGATCACGGGACACTCAAATGAAGAAATTAGCCCTCGTTGCCGCCTGCCTCGCCTTTGCCTGTTCAGAACAGAGCGATCCGAACGGATCGACGCTGCCGGCCGATTTGCCGATCCAGGTCGAAGGCCTGGAAGATATGGATGAGGAAAAAGCCGAAGAGATTATCGGCTCCATCAATCCGCTGGAGAATGATTTGCGTGGTCTGGAAGTGGCCGTGCGGATGCATCAGGGCTTTCGCATCAAATCCGACGGCGTCGTGTTCGAACTCGGTGTGACAGATGGATCCGGCGCGACACGGCTGGAGGAAGAATTCATTCTGGTCGAAACGTCTGGCATTGACAGTCCGACCCTGCGCGATGCCGCGCGCGAGGGCTTTTTTGTCAGAACCTTCACGCTTGATGACGCCGATTACGATCGCATGCGGGCGGGTGATCTGGTCTTACAAGAATTGAAACAGACCGCGCCTGGCGAGAACCAGCTGAAATTCAATGCCGGGGTCTATACGTGCGCTAATCCTGACATCGAGACGCCTGACGAATATCGCTTTGCAATGTTTGTTCGCTCAGCGCCGGATGTTGATTTCATCCCGCTCTCAAATGGCGATGTAGTGATGACCAGAACAAATGCCGGTCCGCTTGCCGCGGCCTGGGATCCCTGCGACCCTTAAGGATAAAGCCGCGCGCTCTGCCAGGCCTTGCCTTTTCGCACCAGTTTCAAACGATCATGCATGCGAAAGGCCTGATCCTGCCAGAACTCGATTTCGCTGGGGATGAGCCTGTACCCGCCCCAATGCTCGGGACGCGGGATGTCATCATCATCGCCATAGATGGAGCTGATTTCCGCCACGCGTTGATTGAACTCATCCCGATTTTCGAGCGGACGTGACTGATCCGAGGCGATCGCGGCAATCCGGGATTGCGGCGCACGTTGCTTGAAATAGCTGTCGGATTGCTCGGCTGAACTCTTCTCAATAGTGCCGCGTACACGCACCTGGCGGCGCAGACTCTTCCAATGAAAGCACAAGGCCGCCTGTGGATGCGCCGCTAGCTGCGCGCCCTTGGCGCTGTCATAATTGGTGTAGAACTGAAATCCATCCGCCGCGCTGAGCCCGCGCAACAAGACGATCCGGACATCCGGCAAGCCATCCGCATCCACCGTTGCCAGCGACATCGCCGTTGAGTCATTCGGCTCATGGGAATTGGCGTCTTTCAGCCAGGTCTCTAAAAGCTGAAACGGCTCGGACACGTCCGGGATCAGCGGACGATCACCCTCGGCCGCATAATCAGCAGCACTTGGTGAACCTGGAATGGAAACGGGCACATCAGTCATTTGATCGTTCGCTCATTTGCGCGCAGGGCACGTTAGGGGTTTGGCAGGCTTGGCATTTGCATATAGGAGACCGCGAGCACTGCAACTACGGAACGGCCCATATGTCACATAACACATTTGGACATCTTTTTCGCGTCACAAGCTGGGGCGAGAGCCATGGGCGGGCGCTTGGCTGTGTCGTGGATGGGTGCCCGCCCGGATTGTCGCTGGACGAATCCTGGGTGCAGCAATTTCTCGATCAACGGCGCCCCGGGACCAGCCGTTTCGTGACGCAGCGCCGCGAACCAGATCAGGTCAAGATCCTGTCCGGCGTGTTCGAAGACGATCGCACGGACGGGCCGGTCACCACCGGCACACCGGTCAGCATGATGATCGAGAATGTCGATCAACGCTCGAAAGACTATTCTGAAATCCGTGATCGCTACCGCCCCGGCCATGCCGACTATACGTATGACCAGAAATATGGCGTGCGCGACTATCGCGGCGGCGGCCGATCGTCGGCGCGCGAACCCGCCGCGCGTGTCGCGGCTGGCGCTGTCGCGCGGCGCGTTCTTGGCGATGATATTCAAGTTCGCGGTGCGGTCGTGCAAATCGGTGAACATAAGATTGACCGTGAGGCCTGGGATTGGACGATCACAGGCGACAATCCGTTCTGGTGCCCGGATGCCAAAATGGCGGCGCAATGGGAAACCTATCTCGATGAGGTCCGCAAAGCCGGATCATCCGTTGGCGCTGTGGTCGAAGTGCAAGCCTCAGGCGTGCCCGCAGGCTGGGGCGCGCCGGTCTATGGCAAGCTGGACAGCGAGCTGGCAGGCGCGATGATGAGCATCAATGCTGCCAAAGGCGTCGAAATCGGCGCTGGGTTCGAAGCAGCAACCTTTTCTGGCGAGCAAAACGCCGACGAAATGCGTAGCGGCAATGAGGGTGTGCGGTTCCTGTCGAACAATAATGGCGGTGTTGCGGGCGGGATATCCACTGGACAGGACGTGATTGTCCGCGTCGCCATCAAACCCACCTCCTCGATCCTGACCGAAACCAAATCTGTTACCCGTGATGGTCAGGATGTCGATGTGCGCACCAAAGGCCGCCATGATCCGTGTGTCGGAATCCGCGCTGTTCCGGTCGCTGAAGCCATGCTGGCCTGCGTTTTAGCCGATGCAAAATTGCGACACCGCGGCCAGATCGGCAGTTAAAACTGCTGTAATTCATATCAGATTCAGGTTTCTCAGGTCATGTCGCGCGCTTCGATATGACAGGAGCGATCGATGACAATCTCCCAGTATTTCAAACTTGCAGCCTTTGCAGGCGCGATGACCCTCGCTTTACCAGGCCATGCCCAGGATGACGCCGCCAATGGTTGGAGCGGCGAAGGCTCGCTCAGCGCTGGCGTAACCACGGGTAATACCGAAACCACCGACCTCGGCCTTGGTGTCGATGTGGCGCGGACCATGAACGTTTGGACCGTCGGCCTCCAAGCCAATGCCGATTATGGCGAAACCGATGGTGCAGAGACCAAGAACCGAATCTTCCTCGGCACCAATCTTGACCGCCAAATCAATGACCGTCTGTTCGGCTTTGGTCAGTTGTCTTATGAGCGCGATGAGTTTTCAGGCTTTGAATCGCGCGCCTTTATCGGCGGCGGTCTCGGCTATGAAGTACTGACAGGCGATGCCACAACCTGGACCGTTCGCGGTGGCCCAGGTCTCAAGATTGACGAGATCGAAGCGGTTCTCGACACGACAGTGGTTCCCCCCACAGTGCTTTCAGAAGCCACCACAGAAGAATCGTTCGGTGCGACCGCGCAATCCAACTTTGCGCATCAGTTCAACGACAATGTGGCCTTCACCAATGACTCGACGGCACTCTATGCCGACACATCGACCCAATTGGGCAATATCGCTGCGATCACAGCGACGCTGACCGACACTTTGTCAGCGCGTGTCTCATTTGAAGTTCGCCATGACACCGACCCGGTAGACGGCTTCGAAGCGACAGACACCATTAGCCGTGTGTCGCTGGTCTATGGCTTTGGCAAGTAACACGCCGAAATCTTAGCCGAGATTCAATACGAACGAGCCCGTGCCGCATGGCGCGGGCTTTTCACGGCGCGTATCCGATCCAGCCATGCCAGGTAAACGCGCTATAGAAAGGCGTCACCTTTTGTAATCCAGCGGCCTGTAATATTTGCAGATCCTGTTCAGGGTCCATGACCGCAATCGACTTGGAAACGCCGTCTCGCGCCATTTGCGCCATCTCAGGATCAGCACCAGAGGAAACGGCAAAGGCTTGATATCGAGACAGCCAGGCCTCGCGCTCGGGCTCAGCTTGGGCAAAGCTGCTGTGAACAGCGACGAACAGGGCACCGGGTTTCAACCGGCGAACAATCTCGGCCACCGTTTCACGTCTTGCATCTTGCTCCAGGAAATGGAGTGTCAGCAGGCTCGTCGCGGCATCAAACGGCCCTCGCGGCGCATCTTCAATAAACCCGCAATGGAAGGCGACGCGGTCCTTCGCATGGGCCAGTCGCTTGCGCGCCTCATCGACCATGGCCCTGGCCGGATCGACCCCGACAAAGGTCCAGTGCGGATTGGCCCGCGCAAAGGCATCCAGCTCAAGGCCTCCGCCCGCACCATGGACAAGCACGTGGGCTTCATCCGTCACGCGCTCGCGCAGCAGCACGGATGTCATTTTGTGGACGTCGGCAAATCCCGGCATGAATTTGGCAGGCCCATGGGCATAATTGGCCGCGCGATCCGGATCATCAAACATTTCAATGAACGGGTTTTGCGTTGGATTAGACATGACCTGAACCTATTGCTGAAGGTCTTGCCGACGCCAGACCGGGAATGGATCGTCGAGTTCTGACGCTTCAGGATTGAAATCATCCGGCAGCAAAGCAGCATCGAGGCGTCCTTGCAATTCTGGCCAGTCAATGCCTGCGCCAATGAACACGATTTCCTGCCGGCGGTCGCCCCAGGGCTCCTGCCAATTCTTGTCGAGATAGTCGCGCAGAGCTGGATTGTCCGGCCAGCGCTCCGACGGCACTGACGCCCACCAGGTTCCGAGTGGGGAAATGCTGGACAGGGCACCGGCCAGCGAAAACTCCGCCAACCATTCCGGCCGCGTCGCGATCCAGAAATGTCCCTTGGCGCGAATAACACCGGGCATTGCGCCATTCAGCAGCTCATAAATGGCTTGCGGCTCGAACGGGCGACGGGCGCGATAGGTGTAAGACGCCACGCCGTACTCTTCCGTCTCTGGCACATGATCCTCAAAGCCGTACAGCTCTTTCGCCCACATGGGGTGGCTTTCCGCCTTTTCGAAATCGAACAGGCCTGTATCGAAGATTTTCGATGTCGGCACGTCCGAATAATTGGCTTCGATGATCTGGGCATCGGCATTCAAGCTGCGGATAATCTTGCGTGCGGCGTCGACCTGCTCTGCCGTAGCATCGTCCACTTTGTTCAGCACGACCACATCCGCAAACTCAATCTGATCCGTCAGTAGATGCACCAGGGTACGGTCATCTTCATCGCCCAGGATTTCGCCTCGATCCTTGAGGAAATCATGGCTCGAATAGTCCCTCAGCAGGTTCACCGCATCAACCACCGTGACCATGGTGTCGATCCGCGAGACGTCGGACAGGCTGACCCCATGCTCATCGCGGAAATCGAACGTTGCCGCCACCGGAAGCGGTTCTGAAATACCCGTCGATTCGATCAGCAAATAATCAAACCGGTCCTCTTCCGCGAGCCGACGGACTTCCGCGAGCAGATCATCGCGCAGCGTGCAGCAAATGCAGCCATTTGACATTTCCACCAGAGTTTCGTCGGTGCGGCTCAGCTCGGCACCTGCGCGCACCAGATCAGCATCAATGTTCACGTCTGACATGTCATTGACGATCACCGCCACGCGCCGCCCTTCACGATTGTTCAGCACGCGGTTGAGCAAGGTCGTTTTTCCAGCCCCCAGGAAACCGGATAGGACGGTCACAGGCAGCAATTCTTGGCGGAAAGACGCGGCATCGGTCATGGTGATCTCTCATGATTATCGAACAAGCGACTGTGTCTATCGGAGAGTTGACGATCGTGCAATGTTATTTCATCACAGTTTAGGGTTGATCTTGCTGCTGACTGCGCGCCCTCACTCAGGCTAGCCCTCAAATTTCCAGCAGCATCTGACAATTGCACCGATCATAGGGGGTCGGTGTCACCTCATCTCCGGTCAACTCACGAAACCCGGATTTGCGATAAAGTGCCAAAGCCGCATCAAGCCTGGTATTCGTTTCCAACCAGATTTTCGTCGCGCCCATGTCCCGCGCTTTCTCAATCGCAGCGTCCATGAGCGCGCGACCGATGCCTTGCCCTTTGACATCGCTGCGCGCAGACATCTTGATCAATTCCAAAACACCGGGTCCATGCCCTGGCACCAAACCCACTGTGCCGACGGCTTCGCCGTTCAGCTCGGCCATCAAGATGGCGCCGCCTGGATCAAGAATATGGGTTTGCGGATCGTCCAGCTGCGCCCGGTCTTCGGCTTCAACCGTGAAATATTGTTCGACCCAAGCGAGGTTGAGATCGCGAAAAGCGGCAGCGTCGTCTGGTCTGAAGTCTCGGATTATCATCCAAGCAATATGCTACCCAACAAAGGCGCGTTCAATAACGAAATCGGCCGGTTCTGAATTCGAGCCCTCTTTCAGGCCGTGCTCTTCCATCAAGCCTTTCAGCTCTTTGGTCATGTCGATCGAGCCACAAATCATCGCGCGGTCAACCGCCGGATCGAGTTTTGGAACGCCCAGATCTTCAAACAATTTGCCAGACCGGATCAGGTCAGTAATGCGGCCTTTGCGGTCAAAGTCTTCGCGGGTGCAGGTCTGATACAGACGCAATTTGCCCTGGCCGATCTCGCCAATGTCAGGATCATTGAGAAACGCATCGACCGTTTCGCGCGAATAAGCGAGTTCAGCAACATCGCGGCAAGTATGCGTGATGATCACTTCCTCGAATTTCTCATAGGTTTCAGGATCGCGCAGAACGCTGGCAAACGGCGCGAACCCGGTTCCCGTGGAGAAACAGTAGAGGCGCTTCCCAGGTACCAGCGCATCATGCACCAGCGTTCCCACCGGCTTCCTGCCGAGCAGTACTGTGTCGCCTTCTTGAATCTTTTGCAGCTTCGAGGTCAGCGGACCATCGGGCACTTTGATCGAGTAGAATTCCAGCGTGTCGTCCCAGTTCGGGCTGGCCACGGAATAGGCGCGCAGCAAGGGTTTGCCATTATCACCCATCAGGCCAATCATGATGAACTCACCGGACCGAAACCGGAAGCTGGAGGGCCGCGTAATCGTGAATTTGAACAGGCGATCCGTATAGTGATGAACAGATAGCACCGTCTCTTCCGTCGGTGCATTCGGGTTCACTTTTTTCACAGGCGCTTCAGCCGTAGCAGTCATGCCGATCTCCTAAGATCCAATCTTACCGGGCGCAGATGTAGTATTTGCGGCCGCTTTGCAAGAGTACGAATGGACCCATTAGCAGAGCTAAAACTATGCGGAAAAGCCCCTAGAGGCCGATTTCGCCCGAAACCCAGTTCACATTTGCGTTGGCGGTTTCGGTCATTACGGCGAGCTCATAGATATTCTCATAGCCATAGCCGTAGAGATTGATGAAGGTCGGAATGTTCAGCGCCAGTGACACGCGTTTCAGTGGAATAGGGTCGACATCATCGCTGAAATTATTGTTGCAATAGATCAGGATGCGCGTGTCCTTTGACGGGATTACCTCTGCCAGCTTTTCGTCTGTAAAGTCGGAGAAGGGCAGATTTACCGCGCCAGCAATATGGCCCATTTCAAACGCATAAGCACTGCGGGCATCGAGAATCAGCGTGTTCGGCTCGGCCGCAAATGCATTGAAATCCTCAAGGCTGAGCAAGCGCGCCTCGCGATACGCGAACACTTCGCTGCTGAGATCCATGAACCCGGCAAAATCGACTTCAGACAATTCCGGAGACGGCTCAGGCAAGTCTTGCGCACTGGCGGCGAGGCCAATGCCGATAAAGGTTGCGAGGGCCAAAAGACCACAAATCAGACTGTTGCGAACACCATGCTTGCGGGAAAACATGCTGGGCTCCGTTATTTGCCACGCTATGTGAGTAAAGACTCATTGTGGCAGGAATGGGCACCGAATACGGTTTTAGCGCCCTAAAGCCTCTTCCCAATGAAACCGGCAGAGCGAGACATAGACCTCCTTGCCGACGCTGACCTGGTCGCCTTGCGTGATGGCTTTTCCGGCTTCGTCCAGACGCGCGGTCATAATCGCCTTCTTGCCGCAATGACAGATCGTCCGCGCTTCGCGCAAATCATCAGCAATGGCGAGCAAGGCGGATGAGCCTTCGAACAGTTCGCCCTGAAAATCCGTCCGCAATCCATAACACAGAACGGGCAGTTTCAGCTGGTCGCCAACCCGCGCCAGCTGCCAGACCTGCGGCTTGGTCAAGAATTGCGCTTCGTCAAAAAAGATCGCACTGAGCGGGGTTTGCGCGTGTCGCGCCGCGATCGCTTCATACAGGTCCGTGTCTGATCGAAACAGGTGCGCGGGTGCATTCAACCCGATGCGAGATTCGATTTCTCCCATGTTCGCCGAGGGCGCCGCACCATAATGGCCGGACGTCCATAACATCACCTCCATGCCCTGTTCTCGATAATTGTACGCGGCCTGCAGCAAGATGGCCGATTTGCCGGCATTCATGGCGCTATACGTGAAGTAAAGTTTGGACATGTTTCGGGTCTAGACGATTCTCGGCGCAAATTCACGCGTCGCACTGTCCACTTTACGCCAGCCGCTCAATCGCGTTTAAGCCGACCAGAAAGCTTACACGATACAGGATCACCACTATGCAATGGCACGTCTATCTCTCTGGCGAAATTCATACTGACTGGCGCGACCAGATCATTGCCGGCGCCAAGGCGCATGGCCTGGATATCGTCTTCAGCTCGGCCAACACTCATCATGAAAGCAGTGATGCGGCAGGCGATGTCCTGGGCCGTCCAGCGGAGGATTTCTGGCGCGACCACCAATCAGCCAAAGTCAATTCGTTGAGAATTCGCACCCTGATCCAGAAATGCGACATCGCCGTCATCCGCTTTGGCGACAAATACAAGCAATGGAATGCCGCGTTTGACGCTGGCCAGTGCGCAGCCCTCGGAAAACCATACGTGACATTGCATGACGACACGATCGTGCATGCCTTGAAAGAGGTTGATGGCGCCGCTGCCGGCTGGGCAAAGACGCCGGATCAGGTCGTCGAAATCCTGAAATACACGCTAAAGACTTGAGGCGAGGCTAGACCCCCGCCACTTCGCTGGCGGCAGCCTCAGCCTTCACCCATTTGATGAAGGATCGGACATCCTCGGTCAGGTGACGCCCTTTGGGCCAAACCAGCCAATAGCCATAGTCGACGCTGATCGAGCCATCGGCAAATGGTGCAATCAAGCGTCCGGCGGCAATATCCGCAGACGCAATCGCGCGCTTGGCCAGCACCACGCCGCGCCCTGTCGCGGCCGCTTCAATCGCTAAAGCAGACTGGTTGAAACGCGGGCCTCGCGTGCCATCCACGTCTGCGCCAGCGCCGCGGGCTTTGAGCCAGCTTGTCCAGTCCGGACAGGATGGATCCACTTCAGCGCTGACATCATGAATGAGTGTGTGTTTGGCGAGATCTGCCGGTTTGCGGATCGCGTCCGCCCCTTCCAGCAATTGCGGTGAACAGACCGGCAGCACGGTTTCGTCGAGCAGCCTTTCAGCTTTCAACCCGTCATAATCGCCAGCGCCATAGCGAATGGCAAAGTCAGCATCCGCCGTGGTAAAATCGGTCAGGCCACTATCGGCGCTGACCCAGGCCTCAACCCCAGGATTGGCACTATGAAAGCGATCCAGGCGCGGCGCCAGCCACTTGGCGGCGAAGCTTGGTGCTGAACTGACCATGACCCGCCCCTTGCGCGCCGGAGCCTGCATGATGCGACCGGCCTCGGCAATCTGGTCAAACGCGTCTCGCACCAGCGGCAAGGCCGCTTGCGCTGCATCGGTCAGCAATACGCTGCGCCCGGTGCGCTTGAAGAGCGGCGTCCCGGCATAGTCTTCGAGTTGTCGAATATGCTGCGAGATAGCGCCCGGCGTGACGTTCAATTCGTCCGCGGCTTTGGTGAAAGACAAGCGGCGCGCAGCGGCTTCAAACGCGCGTAAGGCGTTTAGCGGAGGAAGGCGATCATTCGTTTCAGACATAGTATACGTCTATAACCAGATTTTGATTGTAGTTTCTCTAAACAATGGGATAAGGCTCTTTCGGTTGCTGAAACGGCCTCGTCAACTCATTTCTGCGGCACAGAACAATCTAACAGACAGAACCGGCAAATGCGTCTCTTCCCAACCTTTTTCTATACAGACGATGCTCACATCACCGTTTTCGGGGGTGGAGAGGAAGCCCGACGCAAAGTCCGGCTGCTGGCCAAAACGACAGCGCACATCACCGTCATCATCGATACTGAGATCGACCCCGGCTTTGCTGAAGAGTTCGCTGGGCGCATTACGATTGCCCCACGCGATATGGCGGGCCAGGCTCTGGATCGCTCGAAATTCGCGATTATAGCCTGTCGCACCAAAGACAATTGCGATCAGTCCATCATTTGGGCCCGGGAATATGGCATCCCGATCAATGTCGTCGACCAGCCCGAGGCATGTGATTTCACCGTTCCGAGCATTCTAGAGCGCGGCGAGCTGGTCGCCGCGATTGGATCAGGCGGCGCCGCACCGGTTCTTGCGAAACGCGTGCGCACCAGTCTCGAAGCCCTGATGCCGCAAAATATGGGACCACTTTCAGAGATTGCGCGTGACTTCCGTCCGCGCGTTTATCAGGTCCTGGACGATGGTGTGAAACGCCGTCAGTTCTGGGAAGCTGCGCTGAACGGGGCTCCGGCTGACCTGGCCCTGGATGGGCGGTTGGAAGACGCGCGCGATGCTATGGAAACGCTGCTGCAGCAAACCGCGAGCCCCGAAAACAGAGTTGGCCCCGTCCACATTGTTGGCGCCGGACCGGGTGATCCTGAACTGCTCACCCTGAAGGCGTTCCGTTTGATCCAAAACGCAGATATCGTCTTTCACGATCGCCTCGTCAGCGATGAGATCATGGATCTGATCCGACGCGATGCGACCCGTGTCTCAGTTGGAAAGTCGAAAGCCAATCACAGTGTGCCGCAAGCAGGTATTCACGATCTGATGATCAAGGCCGCGCGCGAAGGCAAACGCGTGGTCCGCCTCAAGGGCGGCGATCCGTTTATCTTCGGTCGTGGCGGCGAAGAAGTCGAAGCGCTTCGCGAAGCCGGCATCGAAGCCAG
>JBCCDZ010000027.1:0-18759 GCA_039030525.1 Pseudomonadota bacterium
CAACAAGACCTGGCCAGTATGGTCGGGGTGCGGTTTCAGCAGATCCAGAAGTATGAATGCGGGGCCAATCGGGTCACGTCTTCGCGCCTCTATGATCTTTCGCGAGCATTGAACGTCTCCGTTCAATACTTTTTTGACGGCTTGGAAGCTGACGAATTGCAGGGCATGGCGGCCAATGATGCCGAACGCCTGGATGCGGATATTCTCAGCCAGAAAGAAACTTTGGAACTGGTGCGGGCCTATTATCGCCTCGGCGAACGCCCACGACGGCGCCTGCTCGAACTGGCCAAAGCGCTGGAATCTGAGACCTCTGATTCAGGCGCCGCTTGACCTGAATAGGCGCACGCGGTTATCCGCGAGCGCATGCAAGCTTTGTTAGATTTTGACGCCACCACTGTCGCACACGCGATGGCGGATGCGGCCCGCGCGGCCATTATGCCCCATTTCAGGGCACTTTCCGATATCGAAAACAAGCTGAGCGACGGTGATTTCGACCCCGTCACCGAAGCTGACAAGGCGGCGGAACGTGCCATGCGCGCCGTTTTGGCCGAACTTCGCCCGGATGACGCCATTCATGGCGAGGAATATGGCCGGCAAGACGGTAAAACAGGCTGGACCTGGGTGCTCGACCCAATCGATGGGACCCGTGCCTTTGTTGCCGGGCTACCGGTTTGGACCACTTTGATCGGTCTGGTTGATTCACATGGCGACGCGATTACTGGCCTGATTGATCAACCCGTGCTCAACGAGCGCTATTTTGGCGGCCCGAAGGGCTCATTCTTACGTTCAAAAAGCGGCGATACAGCGATTAAGGTCTCCGATTGCCAAGACCTGCGCACAGCGGTCATTGCCACCACGGATCCGTTCATCATGACGCCGCCCGAACAGGGCGCCTGGACGCATCTGAGACAGACTGCGCGTATCGTGCGCTACGGACTGGATGCTTATGCTTATGCGCGCCTCGCGGCCGGGACCATCGACCTGGTCGCTGAAGCCGGTCTCGCACCTTATGATGCCGCTGCGCTGATCCCGGTCGTGCGCGGCGCCGGCGGGCTCGCCTGCGACTGGCGCGGCAACCCGGCCAAACCGGGCGGGCAACTGGTCTGCGCCGCGCATCAAGGCATTCTGGATCAGGCATTGATTTCCTTACGCCGATCCGCCGTTTAACCGCGCAGCGGAGCTAGCCAGGGCCGTGCGAACCACGCTAGACACACTGTCATGACTGAAGAAGCTCAACTCGTAGAAACCCGCACACCAACCAAGCGGGCGCCCGGAAAGTGGCGGCTGAGTTCGATCATTGATGGCCGCGCCCTGCGCGTCAAACTGACCTCAGCTGCTCTCATGCATGAAGGCGATGACCGTGCCGCACGAAAAGAGGCCTTGGACATTCTTCATGGGGCGCTGTTTCGCGGCCGGTTGATTGCACAAGAACGATTGCAACAGGGGGCAGACGGTCTCGATACAGCGCGCCTCTTATCGGCGGTTCAGGATGAGGTGCTGCACGCGCTTTACGACTTCACCACCACGCATATGTTCCGGGCCCGAAACCCAACTGAGGGGGAGCGCTTGGCCGTATTTGCAACCGGCGGATATGGGCGCTCGGTTCTGGCCCCGTCCTCGGACATCGATTTGCTGTTCATTCGCGCTTATAAGGCAAGCCCGCATGCAGAGAGCGTGATTGAGTTCATGCTCTATGAGCTGTGGGATATGGGCCTGAAAGTCGGGCATGCGTTCCGGACACCGCAGGAATGCGTGAGGCTGGCCAAAGAAGACGTTACCATCAAGACCAGTTTGCTGGATGCGCGCTACCTATTCGGCGATCACGATCTGGCCGAGGAGACCCGCGATCTGTTCAACAAACAGGTTGTGATTGGACGCGACGCTGAGTTTATCGCGGACAAACTGGAAGAGCGCGACAATCGACATGCACGGCAAGGCAATGCGCGCTATCTGGTCGAACCAAATGTGAAAGAGAGCAAAGGCGGTCTACGCGACCTGCAAACGCTGTACTGGATCGTGAAGCACATGCACCCGGATCAGACGCAATCCCTGGAAGACGTCATGAAAACCAGGGTGTTCACCGAGCATGAATACCACATCTTCATGCGCGCAGCCCGGTTCCTTTGGACGGTGCGATGTCATTTGCACTACATTACCGGTCGTCCGGAAGAACGACTGAGTTTTGATTTGCAGCCTGAAATTGCAGCGCGCATGGGCTATCAGGACCGCGGTGAACAACTCGGCGTCGAGCGGTTCATGAAACGCTATTTTCTGGCGGCCAAGGATGTTGGCGGCTTGACCCGCATTCTGGCCGCGAAGTTGGAAGCTCAACAAAAAGCCAAACCGGAGGGTTGGCGGCGATTCTTGCCAGGATCGACGCAGTCCAAGTCTCTGGACGATCCGCGATTCATCCTATCTGGCAATCGCGTGAATTTTGCTGAAGCCGATGGGGTTTCAGACGATCCGGCCGCACTGCTCAGCCTGTTTCAGATTGCTGATAAAAACGGAGCTGACGTGCATCCTGACGCGCTGACGCTGGCAACGCGCAATGAAAAATTGATCAACTCCAAGAACCGCACGGATCCCGGCATGGTCGAGGTGTTTCTCGACATTTTGCTGAACAGCGAAAACCTTGGCCTGACGCTGAACCGAATGAATGAGGCGGGCGTGTTGGGTCGCTTCCTGCCGGAATTCGGGGGCATCGTCGCGCAGACCCAATTCAACATGTATCATCACTATACGGTTGATGAGCACACCATCCGCGCCATGGAGCATATCGCGCATATGGATAGAGGCGAGGACGGCTTCTCGCTCGCCAAACAGCTTTATGGAAAAATTGAAAACCGCCGCGCCCTGTATCTCGCCATGCTCCTGCACGATACTGGCAAAGGGCTTGGCGATCAGCAAATCGAAGGCATGAAAACCGCTCGCCGGGCCTGCCGGCGCCTCGGATTGAGTAAGGAAGAAACCGAACTCGTCGCCTGGTTGGTTGGCAATCATCTGGAAATGAGCGAAACGGCCCAAAAGCGTGATATTGCTGACCCGCGCACAATCGTCACCTTCGCTGAAAAGGTTATGGACCTTGAGCATTTGCGCCTGCTCTACATTCTTACAGTCGCTGACATACGCGCGGTTGGACCGAATGTCTGGAACACCTGGAAAGGCCAGCTGCTCGGCGATCTCTATCATAATACTGAAGCCGCCCTGCGCGGCGGGCGCACCGATGAGAGCAGCGTGACAGCTGAGTTGAAAGCGCGCGCTGATTCGAATCGCACGCTCGTCCTTGACCAGTTGGGCAAGCTGCCGCGCGTGATGCTGGAAATGGATGAGGCCTATTGGACCGGCTTTGACGCAGAAACGCTCGTCGAGCATGGCAAGCGTTTGTCGGACAATGAAGAAGTAATTGTGCGCGCGGCATCCGAAGCCAACGATCGCACAGTCCTGTTTGTCTCGGCGCCAGATCGTGTTGGTCTGTTTGCGCGCCTGACTCAGGCGATTGGGGCGCTCGGGGCACATACTGTCGCCGCGCAAGTCTTCACCGGCGCATCTGGCCGTATCATTGACGTCTTCGTGCTTGAAGACGGTGAAGGTCATCCGTTTGCCAAAGGCGATCGCAACCGACTTGACCGGGTCGAGAAAATGATCTTGTCCGCCATCGATCCAGAGGGTAAAATTCCGGAACCCAGTTTGCGTCAAAACCCGCGCAAGGCGGCCTTCATTGTGCAACCACGCGTGACCATTTCCGATGACGCCTCGCAAGCCTATACGGTCATCGACGTCTCGGGCAGAGATCGACCTGGCCTGTTGAGTGATGTCAGCATGGTTCTGGCCGGAGCAGGCATTTCGATTGTGTCCGCACATGTTGGCTCGTATGGCGAACGCGTCTTTGATGCCTTCTATGTCGACTTGCCGGACGGATTTGATGAAGCCATGAAATCGTCATTGCGCGACCAACTCCTCGCCGCGCTCGGGCGCGAGGAACCAGATGGTCCGAGCACGCCAGCACGCAAACTGAAACGTGCAAGTGCCGCTGACAGTTTCTAATCGCGAAAGTCCTGAATGAGCCTCCTTCGCAACACGCTGACGCAATCTTCGCTGACTATGGGCAGCCGGATTCTCGGCTTTGTGCGCGACATTCTGATCGCGGCAAAGGTTGGCGCCGGACCAATTGGAGATGCCTTCGTCACCGCGCTTATCCTGCCCAATCTGTTCCGCCGGATTTTCGCCGAAGGCGCCTTCGCGCAAGCCTTCGTTCCAGCTTATGCGCGGACGCTGGAATCAGATGGCAAAGAAGCGGCAGAAGAAGTTGCGCGCCAGACGATGCGCGGCCTGTTTGCAGTTACCGCTGGCCTGGTCATCGTCGCACAGATAGCCATGCCGTGGCTGATGTATCTTTTCCATGGCGGTTATCCGTCAGACAGTGAGAGTTTCCAGCTGGCCATTCTGCTGACCCGGATCACGATGCCATATCTTGCCTGCATGGCATTGGCCGCCCTTTTGTCGGGCGTGCTGAATTCAGCCGGGCGCTTTGTCCTGTCGGCTGGCGCGCCGACCATTCTCAACATCTTTCTCATCACAGCCGCGCTGATGGGCGAATCCAAGTCCGGAACAGCCGTGTTCGCGGCATGGGCCGTGACGTTCGCAGGCATTGCCCAGGCGGGCCTGCTTTGGTGGGGCGTCCGTCGTCAGAAGATCTCGCTTTCTTTAGGCCTTCCAAAACTGACCCCGCCCGTGAAAAAGATCATTGCGCTGGCCATTCCGGGCACCATCGCGGCCAGCGGCACGCAGATCAATATCATGGTCAGCCAGTTACTGGCGAGCTTCGAGCAAGGCGCCAAATCCTGGTTATTCTATGCTGATCGCCTGTATCAGTTGCCGCTCGGAATTGTCGGCGTGGCCGTCGGGGTTGCGATCCTGCCGCGACTGGCCCGCGCGGCCCGTTCAGATGACAGCAAATCCGCCAATACCCTGATGGATGATGGCATTGGTCTCGCTATGGCACTTACCCTACCAGCGGCCATCGCGTTGATGGTTGCCCCGGCCTATCTGATCGAAGGCCTGTACGCCCGCGGCGCATTCACTCTGAATGATGCCAGCCAGGCCGGACTGGCTCTGGTCCATTATGGCTGGGGTGTACCGGCTTTTGTCCTGATCAAGGTTCTGGCACCTGGCTTTTTCGCGCGCGAAGACACCAAAACGCCGATGCAGTTTGTCTTATTCACAGTTGCCTTGAACACCGTGCTCGGGGCTGGCCTGTTCATGTGGTTCCGGTCACAAGGCTGGGCCGGGTTTCCAGGTCTCGCGATCGCCACCAGCATCGCTGCCTGGCTGAATACCACCCTGCTCTTCTTCGGATTGCTGACGCGCGGATGGTATCGCCCGGGCCCGCGCTTGCTGTCTCGGTTGCTCTCGGTCGCGCTGGCCAGCGGGGCGATGGGGGCGGCCTTGATGTTCCTGATGCAGCAACAAGCTGTCCTGGAAAGCTGGATCGGCTTCAGCAAGTTTGCCGAAGTTCTGGTCTTTATTCTGATCGGCGCGGCGATTTATGGCATCGCGGCAATTCTTTTCGGTGCCGTTCGTATCAGCGACCTGAAGGGTATGACACGCAAGTCCTCGGCTTGAATTCACCACTAGCCAGCGCCCCAAAATCCGCTAAACCCCGCTGCCATGACTGAGCAAGTGACCTATACTGGCCCGCAACGTATTTTTTCGGGCATCCAACCCACCGGGAACCTCCATCTTGGAAACTATCTTGGTGCGCTGAAGAAATTTACCGACCTGCAAAACCAGGGCTGGGACGGCATCTATTGCGTCGTCGATCTGCACGCCATCACCATGCCATTAGAGACTGGCGCGCTGCAGGACCAGACGCGTCAGATCGCGGCCGCCATGATGGCCGCAGGGCTCGACCCAGATGTGTCGACCATTTTTGTACAATCATCCGTGCGCGCCCACACTGAACTCACCTGGATTTTCAATTGCGTCGCTCGCATGGGTTGGCTCGAAAAGATGACCCAGTTCAAGGATAAATCCGGCAAGGATTCTGAACGTGCCAGCGTTGGACTGTTCGATTATCCTGTGCTGCAAGCCGCTGATATTCTCGTCTACAAAGCCACTCATGTGCCGGTTGGCGAGGATCAGAAACAGCATCTCGAGCTCAGCCGCAACGTCGCGACGCGCTTCAATCAGCAATTTGATGCGCCCGGCTTTTTCCCACTGCCAGAAGGCTTGATTGAGGGCCCTGGTGCGCGGATCATGAGTCTCAAGGACGGCACCAAGAAGATGTCAAAGTCTGACCCGGCGGAGAATTCGCGGATCAATCTGATCGACGATGCCGACACGATCGCGCGCAAGATCAAGAAATCAAAGACGGACACGCTGGGCGATATGCCCGCAACTGTCGAAGGCCTCGAAGGTCGCCCGGAAGTGGCCAATCTGGTCGGGATCTATGCCGCCTTGGAAGGCATCAGCGATGAACAGGTTCTCGCCGAATATGGCGGCAAAGGCTTTGGCGCATTCAAGCCAGCGCTGGCGGACCTCGCTGTCGCGCATCTTTCGCCGATCACCCGGGAAATGCGCCGTTTGCTCGACGATCCAGCCGAGATCGATGCCGCGCTCGCAAAAGGCGCCGGGAAAGCCAATGCGGTGGCCGAACCGGTCATCGAAGAGGTGCGACGGGTTGTGGGCTTCTGGCAGGTCTAGATCGGCCCTATACCGTTCGTCAGATTGAAAAAGGATATCGCCATGTCTCGCATTTTGTTGAGCGCTTCGCTGCTTGCATTGGCCGCAGCTTGTTCACCCGCCGACGCGCCAACACCAGCGGACAGCGAAAGCGGGCCCGTCCTGTCTTATACGGACGCCTTCATTATGGAGCCGATTGGCGAGCGCGACATGACCATGGGCGGTGTCACCGTCAGCGTTGAAGGCGGC
This sequence comes from Pseudomonadota bacterium, assembly GCA_039030525.1. GTDB lineage: Bacteria > Pseudomonadota > Alphaproteobacteria > Caulobacterales > Hyphomonadaceae > Henriciella. Next base: position 6,931 of record JBCCDZ010000027.1, read on the forward strand.
GATGTCACCCTGACCAGTGCCAGCTCGACCAGTGTCGGCACGATAGAATTGCACACCATGGCCATGGTCGACGGCAAGATGCAGATGCGCCAAGTCGACGGCTTTGACATTGCCGATGGCGACAGCCTGGAGCTGAAGCGCGGCGGCAATCATTTCATGATGTTTGATATCGGCACGGACGTCACCGGCGGCGAGACCGTGGACGTGACCCTCAATTTCGATGCGAGCGGTGAGTCGATGACCCTGGTCGTCGAAGCTGATGTCCGTGTGGTCGGAGAATAGACCATGACCGACCTGACCCAAGAACAACAAGACAAACTAGACGCTGCCGCGTTCCGCCGCCTGCTGTCACATCTCGACAATCGCAAGGATGTTCAGAATATCGAATTGATGATCCTCGCGGATTTCTGCCGCAACTGTCTCGGCGACTGGTATCGAGACGCCGCAGCGGCGGACGGTCTCGACATGTCGAAAGACGAAGCGCGAGAGCGCATTTACGGCATGCCTTATGCCGAATGGAAAGAGCGGTTCCAGGGTGAAGCTACCCCCGAACAAATGGCCGCATTCAAGGGGCGCAAGTCTGAGCGCTAGGGTGGGTCACGCTTAAGGGACGGGCTGGAATGCGAAATCACCTGCATTCGGTCTTAAATTACCCGGTGTAAGAACAATAACGCCGCTGCCATCGGTGTTTGCGACCTGCAAACTGGAATCTGTGAAGCGACCTGGGGTGGTGCTGGGCACGCCGGCCCAGTAAGCCAGACGTGTTTCATCATTCGACCAGACCGGCACTGTGTCCGTCCTCGCCAGTTCACCACCAGAGAATTCTGTGACTTGGACAGGGGCGGACTCGCCAGGGCGTTCGACATAGATATCCAAAATGTTTTGAGTCGTCAGATTGCCGAAATAAGCAAAGTCAGACCCATCGGGTGACCAGGCGCCAAAAACCTGTGCCCCGTTCGGATTCGGAAGGGTTGCGCCGAGTTGAAACGGCGCCGCGTTCAAGCCAGCAAGAAACAATTCCGGGTTAGCACCTGGAGATACAGCGAGTTGGGAATACAGCACTTCATCATCCGAGTTGGGGCGTACCGCATATCTTTCAATTGCGACATCGACACTTGTCGAAACGATCGTCTGTGGCGGGGCAGCGGCGTCAGAGTCGCGAATAATAATGTCCTCGGTTCTATTTGAGTTCTGGCTCACAAAGGCAACACGCGATCCGTCATCGAACCACTCGCATTGCCGTTCGTTTGGAAATGTTGCGTTGCCGCCGCCAATCACCAGATTATTGGGAAATACGCCCGACGCGGCATCGCTGATGCGAATCTGCCGCACGCTGCCAAAGGGTCCTAGATTATAGCAAATTCGGGCGCTCGAAGGCGCCGTTTTGAGCCCTCTCAGTCCGAGCGTACTGGTCACCAGTCGCGTGCTATTGCCGGCGCCAAGCGTGGTGTCGAAAATATTGATCCCTTCTCCGATGCCTGTCGAAGCAACTTCTACGACTTGAAATATGTAATTCCCATCAGGCGACCACCTTGGCACAACCACACCAACTCTGGCATTCAAGCCGACCGTGCCGTTGATTTTGATTGGATTGGCGCCATCCCGGTCAACCAGATAGGTTTCCCTCGTGGCGTCTGACGCGCCGCCCGTTTGCAGCGTGAACGCGATTTGAGAACTATCAGGCGACCAGGCGAAGTCTGACCCGACCGAACGATCATTCGTGGTACCCGCGGCGCTGACACGCACAGGTGTACCACCATCGACCGAGACGACCTGGAGATCAGATATATTGCTGTTATTGATATCAGGTGTGTATCGATAGGCGAGCCATTGCCCGTCCGGAGACCACTTGAAGGAAAACACACGCGGGCTCGGCGCACTGGCGGTCTCCGACAGATTGACAAGGTCGGACCCGTCATCATTCACCACGAACAGATCCGCATTCAAGATGGCTTCGGTGCCGATGAACGCGATTTTTTCGGGCCGACGATCAACTTGAATATCTATCGTCGCGCTGTCCGTCGCACCATCATTGTCTGTGACGGTCAGGGTCGCCGTAAAAGATCCGGTAGTATCATAAGTGAAGGTCGCATCCGCGCTCATCGCATCCGCTGTACCGTCGCTTGTGAAATCCCACTCATAGGATGCAATCGTGCCATCCGAATCTGTCGAGGACTGCGCCGAAAAGGACACATCCAGCGCCGCGAACCCCGTCGCGACATCGGTATCAATCACAGCGTTCGGCGCCATATTCGCGGGCGGCGGCGGTGGCGGCGGAGACACGGAGCTACCGCCGCCTCCGCCGCACGCTGTCGTGAGTAAAGCAAGCGCCATAACGCCGATGCTGGCAGACCGATTAAGGGCCGAATTGGTGCGCGAAGTTGAAACAGACATGCAGTGTCCTCCTTTGGACAAAAGCAAGCCTGATCCGCGCGAGGGATGGCATGGGGGGATTCCCCCATTCGCACTTTAAAGTTTCGATCCAATGGGGGAATGCCCCCATGCCGAAGCTCAAATCCGGCGGCTATTTCTTGATCACCGGTCACAGGCACCGGACGCAAAAACACAGATCAGGAGACTGTCATGAAACTCGCAACTCTCATCATCGCCGGGACACTCGCCGTGACCGGCTGCGCCACCGGCTATCAAGTGGATGGTTTCACCGGAGGCCAGATGCCGAAATGGCGCAGCGTGGACGTTCTCGAGATTGATGCCTCCGGGAATGGCTATACGAGCAGCTCAAAGCTCGGAAAAATGGCCTTATTGCGCGCCGCTGAGACTGCCATCGAGGCGAACTACCGCTATTTCATCGAAATTGGTTCGGAGGATACCGGCAAGTCTTCAACCGTGAACATGCCATCGACTGAGACAACGACATATTCCGGTGGCTATACGTCAACGGGTTACAATTCGACAGCAACCACGACGTTCTCGAACAATTCCTATGACGTTTACAAACCCGGCGCCAATCTGGTCTATCGGATGTATGAGGATTTGCCTGAAGGAGCACGGCCGGGACAATTCCATGACGCCTATGAAATCTATAATCGACTGGGCAAGAAATGGGTCAAAAAGTTCGAACCGAAAACACCACCGGCGTGAACGCTATGAGGTCAGGTCTGCCCGAGATGATCGAGCAGACCTTCCTTGAACGCTGCGGAGAGCAACGCGCCGACCGACTTGGTCTCGAATTTGTCAAACAGGCTGGCGCGGTGTTTCTCGATTGTCTTCGGGCTGATGCATAATCGATCGCCGATTTGAGAAGAGGTCATCCCTTCCGCGATCAGGGTCAGCACTTCGCGCTCTCGTGGGGTCAGATTGCGCCCGTCAGGCGCTTCGGCGAGAAGTCTCACAATATCCTTGTCGACATAATTCTTGCCAACCATGACCAGTTCCAGACCTCGGCGCAATTCGGCTTCGTCACACGTCTTCAGGAACAGGCCTTCAACGCCCGCTGTGATCCAATCCGCGAGCATTCCGACAGAGGTAAATCCCGTGAACACCGCAATCGCCGTTTCAGGACTCCAGGCGCGCACTTCGGCAAACACTTCTGCGCCATTGGCCAAAGGCATGCCGACATCAAGCGTCAGCAAACGCGGTCGGTGCTTGCGGCAAAGTGCGATTGCCTCGAGCCCATTCTCAGCGACACCGACAATCTCTGTGCCGCGCATTGACGCGAAGAGTTGGCTAAGACCATCCCGCACCATCTGGTGGTCGTCCGCGATCACAATGCTTGTATTATGAGACAGGGAGTGCTCTTTCATACATCGGGGTCCATCGGAGAATTCTTGCCACGTTTTGCGACCATAGCAGCCAGATGGCTTGGCGTCTTGTGTTTCGCAATAATTGCGTTTGGGCTTGCCGGAAGTGCGGCTTTTGCAAATCCGCTCGATGCATCAGGACCGCCGCAATTCAAAATCCTGGAAGACGCCGAATTCGTCCGCGAAGACTTGACTCCGCTCACGATTGAGGAGGCGATCGCGCGCTATCGCGCTGGCGATTTCGCGCTTGCGAAAACGTCCACGGGAGATCCCACGCGGCCGAATAGTCCTGAATCCATCAACCTCATCTATGGCCCGGCCTGGGCGAGGCTTGCCGTCTCTAACCCGAGTGAACAAGCGATCATCGCACGGCTGGATTATCGAACGGGCGGTGCCGGTAATCTTTTGACGGCATATATTGTGCGCAGCAATGGCGACGTGGAGCGCATTTGGCAAAACAACTGGCTCTATGAGCCGTTCGAGATGATATTACCGGACAGCCGCTTGCGGGGGTCATATGCATTCACGCTCGCACCTGGCGAACAGGTCGAGCTTTGGATCGACTACCCCCATGGGTTTTATCTCTCAGAGGAACTCTGGCTGCTCGATGAGCAGGACTTCGTCGAACGGCGAACCGGTGATGCGGGCTATTCAGCTTTCTTGTTCGGTTGGCGCGCTGCATTGATTGTCGCTGTGCTCGCCTTCGCGATCATTCTGCGCTCGCGCGTTGCCGCCTATTACGCATTGTTCTGTGCTGCCTTGTTCGCATTTTTTCTGCAGAATTACGGCTTCACCTACACCTATTTGTTTAAGTCGGTTGCAACAGATCAGCTACTGTACGTTGGTTCGGGCGGTGTCGCCTTCACATTTTTTGGCCTTATGAGCCGTGAGTTTCTCTCGACCTCGAAACTATATCCGAACCTGAACAGAGTGCTCTCATGGACAATGGGGCTGGGTTGGGTCGTGGCCATCGCCGTTGTATTTATGGGCCCTTATCCGTTGACCCTCATGATGCTTCTTCCTGTCGTTTTTGCTTTCACGGGGGTGCTGATTTACGCGGCCTTTATTGGGGTTCGAAACCAACACAAGGGGGCACGCCTGTTTCTTATCGCGACGCTTATGCTGTTTGCGAACTGCTTTTTCGGATCACTCGCCTGGCCGCCTTTCTATCTGTTCTCACATCGTTTGAATGTTGATGTTACGCATCTGGGCTTTTCGATAGATGCCTTCCTGTTCGCAGGCGCGCTGGCCATGCAGGCTATTGAGCTACGAAAAGAGCGCGACGACGCGTATGAAGCTGAAATCGCAGCGCTATCAGAGCAAACGGTATTAACAACGCGGCTCGACACGATGACGACCCAGCATGATCGCGCGCTCGCCTTGGCCGAAACCCGCCGGCGCGCGCTGGCGGAGACCACGCATGACCTGAAACAGCCGCTCCTGTCTTTGCAGATGTCGCTGCGTGACAAGCAGGATGTCGAGGCCCTGTCGCAAGGCGTGTCATACTTGCAGAGCGTCGTCGACAAAACGCTCGATGAGGCCAGACCTGACGGCAAAGACGGCGTTCATCAATCCTACACGGTCGATCGTACAACCAATCTTGGCGACATTATCGCGAATATAAGTACCATGTTCGCTGACGAGGCGCAGGACAAAGGACTGAAGCTGATCGCGGTGCCGAGTTCGGTTGTGGTCGAAGCCGAACCCGTCATCCTGATGCGGATTCTGATCAATCTGGTCGCCAATGCGATCAAGCACACCGACGCTGGACGCGTTCTGCTTGGCGTCCGCCGGCGGGACGGAACGATCGCGGTGGAAGTCCATGATACCGGCTTTGGAATGACCGAGAGGGACTTGCAAAACGTATTCGAACCATACGTATCGGGTGCCGCTTCATCCGGTGAAGGACTGGGCCTCGCAATTGTCAAAGAGCTCGCAATCGAAAGCGGCATCGATATCCAAGCGGAGTCACAGCCTGGCAAAGGTTCGGTGTTCCGCCTTGTCGGTCTATCGAGAACAGACGCGCGTGAGACCCAATAAAGCGTCCGGAAAAACCTATCGGCGGCGCTTTAACGCTCTCCCGCGCGCAGCACTCCGATGGAACTGTCGTGCGCGGAATTAGACGCCAAAAACACCCTTGAAGCGATAATTCCAGCGCATCTGCGCAAGTTTCGGCAGGTTTTGTCCTGACAAGATTCTCCCGCCAGCGCCTTCAATAACGCATTCGTCATCCCCATCTATGCAAATTCGCGATAGGGACTATTCGCGATTGAGGGAAAGACGCTGCCGATGATCGGGGCTATAGACCTCACCAACGATAGAACCGGAGCCGATGCCTGGACGTATAGGGTCGTGTGAAGGGGAAAATGGAGGACCAGTAAATGGCCAATACACCTTCAAGCCGCGCGCTTGCACTGAGCCCTGAGCAAGGCCTCAGCCGATACCTCTCAGAAATCCGTAAGTTTCCGATGCTCGCCAAGGATGAGGAATTCATGCTCGCCAAACGTTGGCAGCAGCACGAAGATTCCGATGCCGCCGAAAAAATGGTGACCTCTCACCTGCGCCTCGTGGCCAAAATCGCGATGGGCTATCGCGGCTATGGCTTGCCCATGGCTGAAGTCATTTCCGAAGGCAATGTCGGGTTGATGCAATCGGTCAAGAAATTCGACCCGGACAAGGGTTTCCGCCTCGCAACCTATGCGATGTGGTGGATCCGCGCGAGCATTCAGGAATATATCCTGCGCTCCTGGAGCCTGGTCAAACTCGGCACAACTGCCGCACAGAAGAAGCTATTCTTCAATCTGCGCCGGATGAAAGGTGAGATTGATGCACTCGATAATGTGCAGCTCAAGCCTGACCAGGTCAAAGCGATTGCTGACAAGCTCAACGTTTCGGAAAAAGACGTCATCTCGATGAATGGCCGGATGAGCGGCTCTGATGCCTCTCTGAACGCGCCGATGGGCGCTGAAGGCGACATGGAATGGCAGGACTGGCTCGAAGATGATGAGCCAAACCAGGCCGATGAATTTGCCCGTACGCAAGAGTTTGATGCGCGCATGGATTTGCTACAAACCGCGATGGCCGACCTGTCAGAGCGGGAACAGCATATCCTGCAGGAACGTCGCCTGACAGATGAACCAAAGACGCTGGAACAGCTGTCAGAGGTCTATAATGTCAGCCGAGAACGCATTCGCCAGATTGAAGTGCGCGCGTTCGAGAAACTGCAAAAAGCGATGCAGAAAATGGCTAAGGATCAAGGCCTGCCTATGGGCGCTTAGTCGCTTTGACGGCAAGAACGATCATCCAGATTACCGACAGGGGCGATCCACGGATCGCCCCTTTTATTGGCGTCCGCGAACGCGATCTTACCGGCGGCGCCGATGGACGGTTCATCGTCGAAGGCAAGGTGCCGCTTTCAATCTTACTGACGCAATCGCGGTTCGAGGTTGAAAGCCTGTTTCTGTGCGAAACGCGCCTGGCGCCGCTTGCGACCCTGCTGCAGGACGTCCCGAAGGATGTTCCGATCTATACCGCGCCGCAAACCCTGATGGATGAGATTGCGGGCTTCCCGATCCATCGCGGCATCCTCGCCTGCGCGCGCAAAGGTTCGCAAATGGATCTCAGCGCCATACTGTCGGGACAGCGCATACTGGTGCTCAACCAGCTGTCCAATCATGACAATGTCGGGGCCGCGTTTCGTAATGCGGCCGCGTTCGGTGTGGATGGCATCATACTCGACAGCCAATCCTGCGATCCGCTTTATCGCAAGGCGATCCGCGTCTCGTCTGGCGCCAGCCTGTGGCTGCCCTTCCATCATGGCGGTCGCGGCGAGGACCATGTCAGCGCGCTGAAGGCTGAAGGCTTTGCCGTCTGGGCGATGACCCCGCGCACGGACGCTGCCGCCCTGCACGCGCAGCCTGTGCCAGACAAGCTCGCCATCGTTCTCGGCGCTGAAGGCCCTGGCCTGCCGGACGGCCTGATCGCGGCAGCACATCCGGTCCGAATTCCAATGTCGCCAGGCTTTGACAGTGTTAATGTCGCCACGGCTGGTGCGATCGCGCTGGCACATGTATTCAGCGCTCAGCACTAAGCGCAGACGGAGATTCGATGCGATATATCGTGACCGGAGGATATGGCTTTATCGGCTCTGCCGTTGTGCGCCAGCTCATCGCAGCCGGCCATGAAGTGTTCAATCTCGACAAGAAAACCTATGCCGCCAACCCGCATGCGATTGCTGGCCTGGACGTCGAGAATGTTCATGCCTGCATCACCAATCGCCCGGCTGTGGCAGCGCTGTTCAAAGCGACCAAGCCGGACGCGATCATCCATCTCGCCGCCGAGACCCATGTTGACCGCTCTATCGATGGGCCAAGCGCCTTCATGACAACCAATGTGGACGGCACATTCAACCTGCTCGAAGCCGCGCTCAGCCACTGGGAAGAGACCGACAAGCCCGATCATTTCCGTTTCGTGCATGTGTCGACTGATGAAGTGTTTGGCGATCTTGGGCCTGACGATCCCGTCTTCGACGAAACCACAGCCTATGCGCCCTCCTCGCCTTACTCGGCCAGCAAAGCGGCCAGCGATCACATTGTGCGGGCCTGGCGACGGACCTATGGCTTGCCAACTATCGTGACCAATTGCTCAAACAATTACGGGCCCTGGCAAAACGCCGAAAAGTTGATCCCGACTGTGATCCGCAAAGCGGTGCTCGGAGCGCCTATCCCGATTTATGGCGACGGCCAGAACGTGCGTGACTGGCTCTATGTCGAAGATCATGCGCGCGGCCTGATCGAAGCCTGCCGCGCCGCACCAGGCGAAACATTGCTGTTCGGCGCGCGGGCAGAGCGGACCAATCTGGATCTGGTCAAAACGCTTTGCGGCCTGCTTGATGAGATCCGCCCGCAGGCGACCCCTTATGCTGACCAGATCGAATTTGTCACCGATCGCAAAGGCCATGATCGCCGTTATGGCGTCGATCCGTCCAGCGCCGAGCGGGTAATAGATTGGCGGCCCGAGCGGAGCCTGGAGCAAGGTCTGCGCGAAACTGTGCAATGGTATGCCGCGCATCTCGGCGACGATTTGACGGACACGGAAGACCGGCTCGGCCTGTCGCGATCTTAAGGCGCGGACAGCCGGCGGATCGTTGCGACGACATCATCGCCATACGCATGATGCGGCATGTGTCCGCCATCGCCCAACTTGACCAGTTCCAACCCCTCAACCTGATGCTTCAGCTTGCCGACATGGAGCGGCGGACTGATCACGGTATCGAGCGCGCCGGAAAAGACGACGGTCGGTACGGAAATATCGCCATAGCGATCTTGCTGACCGGCCAATTGCGTCCGCAAGGCATTCACGTCTTTCGCATTGGCGGTAAAATTTCCGGGCCGGAATAGCAGGCCGATGCCGGAATTCTCGAAATAACCGTCAGGCGCCGGTTTCGGAGAGAAGACATTGGTGATGCCAGCTTTGACTTGCGACGGACCCACAATCGGAACCAATTGGGTAAACACCGGTCCGATCAGACCGTGGCTCGCATATTTATTGTACCAGGCCTCGCCGCCGCCGCCCCAATCATGACTGACCGGTGCCAGCAAGACCAATCCATCCACCAGGTCCGGATGATCAAGCGCCAGGCGCAAGGATACCGCCCCACCGAAGCTGTGTCCGACCACGATCGCTTTTTCACCCGGCACCAGTTGGCGCAACACACCGGCCGCCTGTTCAGCCTGGATCGCGAGCATATGCGCATCAGACGGGCGTTCGGAATGTCCGTGACCCGGGCGGTCCATCATCAAGACGCGGTGCGTATCGGCGAGTTTCGGGGCCAGGGTCCAATCGAATTCGCGGGCATTGGCTGAAGCACCATGAATCATCAGGACGACAGGTCCGGCGTCGCCTTGCTGAAGGACATGAACATTGGCGCCATTAATGGTAACGAACGCCCCTTCAGCGGGATGTGCCTGATTCACACGCACCGCATAAAGCGCGCTGTGCACACAGGCAGAAACGCCGCCAAGCAGCAGGATCGACATTGCAATGATCAGCATTCTCAAACGGGGCGGCCTTCCTGTTCGCGCCGAATACGATTTATGCCGCGTTTGGCCGAAGGAAAGTGTGGATAGATTTCAAGCGCCTTTTCATAGGCGCTGATCGCCTCGTCTTTAGAGCCGAGCCCTTCCATCACAGCGCCCAATCCGCCCCAGGCTCCAAAATGGCGAGGCTCAAGCCGCAAGGCCTCATTCACATCGCGCAGAGCTTCGGAATAATTCTCTTGTGCCAGAAATACGGTCGCGCGGCGGTTCCAGGCCTCAGCATAGTCTGGCTGGATCGCAATAACGCGGTCATACAAGGCCCGCGCATGATCATAATCACCAAACGCCTGCGCCCGAACGGCCCGTTCCATGACCAGATCGGCCGCGTCTGAACCGCTTTCCATCCAGGAGGCCCAGATATCGAGCGCGACATCATTGGCTTCTTCCTCGCTGGGCGCGGTTTTGAGCTCATCAAACATCTTGTCAGACGGCCCGAAATCGGGGCCGCTGACCAGGATCAATCCAGCAAAAGCGAGCGCTTTAAACATAGGCTCAGTATGGTCCTTCAACGGGAACGTGCCAAGAAAAATAAGCGTGAGCCGCTGTATCGCGCCGAATTGGGGCTAAAATCCGAGCGACTCTGCAATCGCTTTGACTTTCGCCTCACGATCCGGAACCGCCGCGTCGATCAATTTGTAATAGCGCTCCAGGATGTGTGCCGGAACTTTGTCAGGCGAGCCCGCATCGAAAGGCGGGTTAGGGTCATACTCGATCGAAAGCTGGACGAACTTGGCGTGGTCTTCGCCTCGTATCCGTGCGGTCAGGGCAAGCGCGAAATCGATCCCGGACGTCACACCGCCACCAGAAAAGCGATTGCGATCCTCAACGATCCGTTCTCGGACCGGTAGGGCGCCAAAGAATTCGAGCTGATCTATCGACGCCCAATGGCAGGCTGACTTGTAGCCTTTTAGCAGGCCAGCGGCCCCAAGTACGAGTGATCCAGTACAAACACTGGTCACCCATTGCGCCTTGGCAGCCACTTTCTGAAGCCAGTCCAGGACCTGTTGGTCCTGCATAATCTCCATCGTTCCGAGCCCGCCTGGGATACACAGGATGTCGACCTCTTCGATCTCATCAAACGTTGCCGTTGGCAGCAAAGGAAAGCCGGCATCGGTTGGCACAGGGTCCTTGTCTTTCCAGACCAGGTTCAGCGTCGTGTTTCCCAGACGCGACAAGACTTGCGCCGGGCCAGTCAGATCGAGCTGCGTGACATTCGGAAACACGAGAAATGCGACGGATATTGGTGATAATTCTGGCATGGCCATCTCCTGATTGGTGATTGGCCCAGGCGAACGGCTCTGATTATAGGGTCTACAACGCTCCCCGATGGTGCTCCATCCTGATCTCGCCAGTCGCGTTGTCATGTCCAACATAGCGCAACCCGCTGCGAACATCCATCACCAAGCGGGTTGATATTGATAAAAGGGTGGCCAGCGCCGCAAGTTATCGTCACGGCGCTGACCGGGGGAGGAGGACAATCCCTAGAAAGACGTCCTCAACCGAGCGGAAAAGTCATAGCCCTGATAGTCCGCTGAATCGGTCGACCAGGATCCTGGCTGGTTGTTCGGGGAGTTCGGGATGTCATAGGTCGCAATGCCTGGGATGACACCGAACCGATAGCCAGCCCCGAGCGAGATGTATTTCGTGACATCGACATCCAGTCCGAACCGCAAGCCGCCGCCAATCTCGAACCCGCTATCGCTAAAGTCCTGATTGAACACGACATTGGACAAGCCCTGCCCACAGACACCCGGATCGCACGTCGTGACCTGATTGAACCGACCTGTGGCATCTGAATTCATGACTTCCAGTAATCCGCTGACATTGAACCCAATCCCAGGCTGGATCCCGTCCCGCGGCAAAAGATCGAACGTACCGATGCCAGATAATCCAAGACCGAATTGCTCGATCTCCGTTTCAATCTGATTGGTCTGGCCAATGCCACCAAATGGTGCCCCGCCGAACGACGC
>JBCCDZ010000028.1:0-18552 GCA_039030525.1 Pseudomonadota bacterium
GTTCGGCCTGACTTTTGGATCTGACCTGCTTTTCTCCGCATGGTACTTGCTCGTGGCTGTGATCGTTCTGGGCTTTTACCTATCTATGATTACACTTGGTATGCGGGTTTGCGAACAACATGTCGCCGCAACGTCGTATGCTTTGATCGCGGGTTCCATGGCGTTGGGTATGGCACTCGGGGCAGGATCGGTTGGGTGGCTGGACCAAATGGGGGGCTTTCCTGCACTGCTGACGGCAGCCATTGTCACAATTCTCGCGGCGGCTGCTATGGGCTTAGGGTTGAGCGCCGCCACGGGCGGACCGGCGACGCCAGAACCGGCTCAATAATGAGCGGACATGCAGCAATATAGGAAACGGGGCCGAGTTCACTTAAGACGCGTGTGACACAAGGAAGAAGACCATTATGAAAGCGATTTCCATTTCAGCCGTTCTTGCCACGATAACGCTTGCGGCCTGTCAGACGAATCCAACGGAGCTCACCGAACAAGATCGCTTAGCGATAGAAGCATCTTCAAGGCTTTGGGTCGAAACCTACAACAAGAACGATTGGGAGGCGCTGTCTAACTTGTTCACGCCCGACGCGGTTTTGATGCCGCCGAATGGACCAGCTGTCATCGGTCGCGCGGCGATTGCTGATTGGGAGCAGATCAATGAATCAGGCTTTCGCATCGCATTTGATATCGCGGCAATCGACGGAGAAGGTGACACCGCTTACGTCCATGGACGTTCGTGCGTCTTCATTCCCGATGGAGCGGGCGGGTATGGCGTTGATATCGGAAAGTTTCTCGAAGTACGTAAACGCCAGTCCGATGGAACATGGCTGATAAAAGCTGATATCTTCAACTCGGATTTGAGCGTGGGGGGTGACCTACTTGCCGCCTGTCCGTTCGATAGTTCGCAAATTCAATACGATTGATCCTGCGTGTTACCGCTCAAATCGGGTTTTGCTGCCGACGATCTATTTCAGTGGCTTAAAATCGCCCCATCTAAGTCGCTCAGCTCGTTTCCGCGTTTGGTGTCTCCGAATACCATGTCGAAAGGCTGATTCCGGTCTGTTCCATTTAGCCCGCACCGGACACACGCGTGCCATCGTGTTACGGTATCAGCAGCAATGAATGGGGGCTGAAGATGCCGTACCTTTTGGCAACAATCGCGATGGGAATTTTCGTCACGCTGCAGGCGGGGTTTGGGTCTGAGTCTCTGGATGGTTTCGTTGAGGACGAGCTGCGCGCGTCGGCCTTGCCGGGGGTCGCTTATGCCTGGGTCGAGAATGGCGAGGTGGCCGGTGATGCGCAAGGCGTCGCGGACCGAGGAAGCGGCACAGCCATGTCACCGGATATGCCGGTTCCGACGGGCTCCATTTCCAAGAGCTTCACAGCGATCGCGATCCTTCAACTCGTTGAGTCCGGCGAGGTCGAGCTGGACGGGAACCTGTCCCGCTATCTGGACGTGTTTTCTGGACGTCCCGCAGGTGCGATCACGATCAGACAATTATTGGGACACACGAGTGGGTACTCAACCCGACAAGGCAATGACACGCATCAGGACCGAACCGACAGTGACGATGCAATGATGCGGCAGGTCGACCGGATGGCTGAATGGGAACTGGCCTACGCGCCCGGCACGCAGTGGGACTATTCGAACGCCAATTACATCTTGCTCGGCGCGGTCATCGAGGCGGTCAGCGGTTTGAAATATGATCGCTATGTCGAGCGCAGAATTCTTGAGCCGATCGGAATGAAGAACAGTTTCGTCGGCGATGGCGCCATCTATCCAAACATAGCGGTCGGGCACACGCCCTGGTTCGGAGGCAAGCGTCCGGTCAAAGGGTCTAAGTCGTCCCGTGTGATCGCGCCTGCTGGCGGTGTTGTGGCCAGCGCCAATGATCTGGCACTGTATCTGGCCATGCTTCTCAATGGCACGGACGATATTATCAGCGCCCAGAGCAAGAGCCTGATGATGCAACCCGCCAGCGCCCAATCGCCTTATTACGGGCTTGGCTGGATGCTCAATCCGCAGGACGGTACTGTCTATCATACGGGCATCAGTCCGGGCGTAGAAACCTTGGCGCTGCTGGTGCCCTCGGAACGAAAAGCCGTGGTCGTGTTGGTGAATGCCGGCAGCGGTATGGGATTTGGAGAAACCGGAAATCTGCTGAATGGGATCAGTGCCCATGCTCTAGGTCGGGATTACGTTCCTGATCAAAGCAGCTTGGGACGCAAGTCTTTATTCCTGATGTTTGCCGTGCTGCCTTTATTGTTCTTGGTCGGCACAGTCCAGGCCTGGCTGCGGCGATCCGGATTGCGCGCCAAATCCGGGGTCTCAGGTGCGTTCAGCTTGTGGTTCCCTTTGCTCATGACATTGGTCCTGGCTTGGGTTTGCTTGTTCTTGTTGCCGAACCTGTTTGGCGTCTCGCTGAGTACGCTTGGAATATTCTCGCCCGACCTGGCGATTGTACTCTTAGCAACGGCGGTGACCGGACTGATATGGGCCGTCTTCAGGCTGGGCCTGTTTTATGGCCCCCTTGGCCGTATCTGACCGCAGGACTAAATTCGGCACGATCTGTGCGAACAACGCCGCTTTTAGTGTCCGCATTGACGCCGGAAGCAGACATCGGAATCGGGTCGGGAGCGGACATCAGCCAACTAGGCCCTCATCCTGAGCCTGTCGAAGGATAAAGGGCCGTGCTTCCCGGAAGCCCGCCTCGCCCTTCGACAGGCTCAGGATGAGGCTAATACGCGACCGCTTTCCTGACGCACGTCAGGACCCATGGCAGTTGAGTGCAGCAACCAGCCGCCATGGGTGCCAGCTTTCGCTGGCAATGCGGGTTAGAGTGCTTTCTGGGATGACAGGAATGACGCCGAAAGCGGACATCAATCTTCGGTCGATTTAAGTCGCGTCGCTCGGTCCAGGTTTGATAGAAATAAAAACGGCTTCTCGCTCTTTGCGTATGTTCCACGGATGCTCACTACATCACCGCTTTCAAATCCGGTCATTTCGATGGGGTTTACCCCATACCTCACGCCTGCCGAAACAACATAAACCGTATCAATGTCGTTCATCCAATAGACTTCGCCGGTGACCGCGCACGTTCCAGATTTGTCGGCTTGCACATGGTTCAGGATGTACCGACAGTCGATGTGTTCTGCTTGTGTGCAAGATGCCAAACACAAGATTATGAGCAGAGGCGATGCAGAGCGAAGAGACATACCTCTAACAAATAGTCAGATTGCGATGCTAGCGCCACCATATATCCGCTCCAACGCTGAGAGCGAACAACGAAGCGCCATAGGCCAACCTAATAGCAAAGGCCCGCAGATCGCTCCACGGGCCTCAACCAATCTAGTTTTTTCGCCGCAACCCGTCTTTCTGACAGGGTCATCAATCAGCGAAGGGCGTGACCTTACTGGTCAGTCGCTTCCTCGGCAGCTTCTTCAGCGTCGTCGACAGCTTCTTCAACCGCGTCGGTCGCGTCGTTGAGCATGCCTTCTGCGGCATCAGCAACTTCGCCGGCTGCGCCTTCAGCGGCGTCGGCTGCGTCTGTTACCATGTCGCCAGCCGTGTCTGCTGCGTCTGTTGCAGCTTCGACGGTGGCGTCTGCAGCATCTCCTGCTGCGTCAACAGTGGCATCGACAGCATCGCCAGCAGCGTCTGCCGCATCAGAAGCGGCTTCAACCGTCGCATCTGTCGCATCTTCAGCAGCATCTACGGTGGCTTCGATCGCATCCGAAGCCGCGTCTGTGGTTGCGTCAGCTGCTTCTTCGGCAGCGTTACAGGCGGCAAGCCCAGCAGCCGCAAGGGCTGCAATCCAAAGTTTCGTGCTCATTTTGTCTTCCCCTCTAGAAGATAAGCCTTCATCGGCACCGCGCATAATACGGGAATCGGGCCGGAAAGTCAGAGATTAACTGTAAAAGCCCTGAAACGGCCCAATTTCCCCGCGGGAATGCCTTGTCTTATCGCAGGGTTGCGCTCCTATCAGGCACTGAAAATGGAGGAAATTATGGGCATTCATACCTCGCTTTGCGACTTTTTAGGCACAAAACACCCAATTATGTTGGCCGGTATGGGCGGCGTTTCTTACGCGGAATTGGCCGCTGCGATGAGCAATGCAGGCGGATATGGTGTGCTCGGCATGGCGGGGACATCGCCGGATTTCATCGCTTCGCAAATGGCGCGTGTCAAAGAGCTGACCGACAAGCCATTCGGCGTCGACCTACTGGCGGCCGACCCAGGCAGCCTTGAGAAAAGCGTTGATGTGATCATTGAAGGCGGCGCCGACAGCTTTGTCGCCGGCCTTGGTGTGCCATTGCCGATTATGAAACGATTGAAAGATGCGGGCGTCAAAGTCATGGTCGTCGGCGGCGCTGTGAAACATGCTGTCAAAGCCGAACAGGCCGGATGTGACGCGGTCATTCTGCAAGGCGGCGAAGGCGGCGGGCATACCGGCCTGGTCGGGACATTGCCGCTGGTCGCGCAGGCGGTCGAAGCGGTGAATATTCCGGTGGTCGCGGCGGGCGGCATTTATGATGGCCGTGGCCTGGCCGCAGCCTTGTCTCTCGGCGCGGTCGGCGTCTGGATGGGCACGCGCTTTATTGCTTCTGCTGAAGCGCATGCGGCGCAATCTTACAAAGAGACGGTCGTCGGCGCAGGCGATACCGACACGACGCGGACGCGCTGTTACTCTGGCAAGCCGATGCGATGTCGAACAAATGAGTATATCCTCGACTGGGAACGTCGCCCGGACGAGATCCAAGCCTTCCCGATGCAGGCGGTACACTCGGTCCAAACCGATGTGATTGGCGGCATTGGCGGGGTCACCGACGAAGCGCGCCTGACTGCTGAGAAATCCTGTTTTGCCATGGGTCAGTCGGCGGGCGGGGTGACAGATATCTTGCCGGTAAAGGACATTGTCGACCGTATCATGCGCGAAGCGGAAGACGCGATTGGCCGCGTCGCCGGGCTTCGCGTCAGCGAGTCAGTTTAAGCTCGCCAACCTAACCCTCCGCTGCTAGCATTAACCATAATTAGCATTTGAGGGATGATGTAATATGTGGAAATTCATGATGGGCGCGTCTGCGTTGGCCCTGTCAGTCGCATGCGTAAATACCGGCGATATTGTCACCGATCCAGTGGTCGCTGATGCGCCACCCGTGGTCGAAGAGACGATTGTCACGGACGTTGAAGCGGTGATGGAGAAGGTCGCCTTCGAAACCTATTCCGCTGAAGCTTTCTTCCAGACGACCAGTTTCGGCCTTGCCAATGGCGGCGGCTTTGCCTGGTCGAGCGATGATAGCAGCATTCTCGCTCATTCAGATGGTAGCGGTGTCTTCAACGCCATTGCCTTGAGCGGCGATGGATCGGTCACGGCGCTAACCTCGTCAGAGACCGATGCACATTTTGCACAGTCCTTTTTTCCGAATGATGACCGCATCATTGTTTCAGCTGACCAGGGCGGCAATGAGCTGAATCATATCTATGTTGTCGAGTTGGACGGGACCATGGTCGACGTCACGCCTGGCGACGAAGTGAAAGCCTTTTTCGGCGGCTGGCGAGGCGACAATGAAGTCTTCTACGTTTGGCACAATGGCCGGGATTCCGCGAGCTTCGATCTCTATTCAGTAAACCCGACTGATTACAGCACAACGATGGTGTTTGAGAATCCGGGCTTCCAGCCGGGCGCGCTCAGCGATAGTGGCCGCTATCTGGCGCTCGACAAACCCCGCACCAGCGCCGATTCCGACGTCTATGTCGTCGATCTGTCAGCGGACGCGCCAGAGCCTGTCCTGGTCACCGCGCATGAAGGCAACGTTGCCCATGGCACGTATGATTTCACGCCGGATGAGAGCAAGCTGATTTACAGCACCAATGAGTATGGTGAGTTTAACCAGGCCTGGACGCATGATCTGGAGAGCGGTGAAAAAGCGCCGCTGATTGAAGCCGATTGGGATGTCAGCTTTGTATTCTATTCGCCAAGTGGCAAATATCGCGTGCATGCGATCAACGCTGATGGTCTCACCGACCTGACGCTTCGCAACTCGGAAACCGGCGAAGACGTGGTCCTGAACGGCGTTCCCGAAGGCGAGCTGGGGCAAATTCGATTCTCGCGCGATGAATCAAAAATCGCGTTTGGCTTGAATACCGACACGTCGCCCTTCAATCTCTACATGACGGAGCTTGGCGGCGAAGCGGTGCGCCTGACGAATGCCATCAACCCAGATATCCATGAAGACAATCTGGTGACCGCAACGGTCGAACGGTTCGAAGCATCCGATGGCGTCGTGGTTCCTGGCATCATGTATAAGCCGAAACAGGCCTCGGCCGAAACTCCGGTGCCGGCCATTGTGTTTGTACATGGCGGCCCAGGCGGCCAGACGACACGTGGTTATAGCGCGCTGATCCAACACTTGGTGAACCATGGCTATGCTGTTTATGGCGCCAATAATCGAGGCTCTTCAGGCTATGGCAAAACCTTCTTCCACATGGATGATAAGCGCCATGGCGAGGAAGATTTGCGGGATATTGTTGAGGCCGGTCACTATCTGCGTGGCCTGGATTGGGTCGATGGTGACAAGGTTGCTGTTATGGGTGGATCCTATGGTGGTTTCATGACGGCTGCGGCGCTGACCTTCCATCCGGAGGAGTTTGAGGTTGGCGTGAATATATTCGGCGTCACAAACTGGGAGCGCACCTTGCAGAGCATCCCGGACTGGTGGGCCGCGTTCCGCGAAGCGCTGTATGATGAAATGGGGGACCCCGCGACGGACGCAGAGCGCCACCGCGCCATCTCTCCGCTTTTCCATGCCGAGAATGTCACCAAGCCGATGCTGGTCGTGCAAGGCGCCAATGACCCGCGTGTCCTGCAGGTCGAAAGCGACGAACTGGTCGCTGCGATCCGCGACAATGGCGTACATGTCGAATATGTCCTGTTCCCGGACGAAGGGCATGGCTTCTTGCGTAAGGAAAACCGGATCACAGCATCTGAAGCCTATGTCAGCTTCCTCGACACCTATCTTAAAGGCGACGGCGCTGAGGACGCATCGATGGAGACGGCTGAAAAAGAATCCTGATTGAATCTACGCCGCGGCCGCCTGACTTAATTGTCGGCGGCCGCGGTTTTTTTGTTTGGTGGTTTGCGCTAATCCGTGCGCAGAGAATATCCGGCCGACCGCACTGTCCGAATAGGATTGTTGCCGCCCTGGCTCATCAAAGCTTTGCGCAGGCGGCCAATGTGCACATCAACGGTACGTGCTTCGACATAGACATCAGAGCCCCACACGCCATCCAGCAATTGCTCGCGTGAAAAGACGCGGCCTGGGTGCTGAGCGAAATACTCCAATAGACGGAACTCGGTCGGGCCGAGATGAATGTCCTCGCCAGCGCGGGTGACGCGATGTGTGGTGCGGTCGATTTCAATGTCGCCGATGCGGATTTTATCATCCATCAAAGCCGGCCGGATGCGACGCAGGACGGCTTTGACGCGCGCCATCAACTCATTGGTGGAGAAGGGCTTGGTGACATAATCATCGGCGCCGGTTTCGAGGCCGCGAATACGGTCTGCTTCTTCGGTGCGAGCCGTCAGCATGATAATGGGCAGATTGGCGGTTTCCTGACGGGTCCGGACGCGGCGACAAATCTCGATGCCGGATATCTTTGGCAGCATCCAGTCCAGCAGCATCAGATCGGGAATGCGCTCATCGAGCAACAACATGGCTTCGTCGCCATCATTCGCGATGGCGGTTTCATAGCCTTCTGATTCGAGATTGTATCGCAGCAATTCTGAGACCGCTGTTTCGTCTTCCGCAATGACAATAAAGGGTTTCATGATCCAGCATCCTTAATCTTGCTGTGGGCTTGGGGAGCGTTCTGCATCTCCAACGCGCTGACCTGTGGCGATGAAGTGCACGACTTTCGCGATATTGGTGCAATGGTCACCAATGCGCTCGAGATTCTTGACGATGAAGATGAAGTTTGATCGCGCGTCGATCTGATCTGGCTCTTCTGCCATAAAGGTCAGCATGGCGCGCAGCAGGCTGTTATAATGACTGTCAATGTCGTCATCTTGTTCGAGGACGTTTAGCGCCGCGACGGGATCGCGCCGGGCATAAGCATCCAGGGAGACTTGCAGCATGCGGGAGACCGCTTGCCCCATCCGCTCGATGCCGCGTAAGGCATTGCGATTGTCTTCATTGGCAACGGCGATACTGCGCCGCGCGATATTCTTGGCGAGATCACCGATCCGCTCAATGCCGCCGGACAGTTTGATCGCGCCGATAACATTGCGCAGGTCAGAGGCCATAGGCTGTCGCAGCGCCAGCATACGCACCGCTTTGCCTTCAACTTCGCGTTCCAGTCGATCCATTTCCAGGTCGCGCTCGATAACCGTCTCGGCCAGCGCGATATCCCGGGTGACGACGGCGCGTGAGGCGTCGCGGATCATCGCTTCAGCGAGCCCGCCCATGCGCAACAGATCGGCTGAGAGCTGGTCCAGCTCTTCAGAAAAGGCACTGACAATGTGTTGAGGTCCTGACACGATGCGTCCTATCCAAATCGACCGGTAATATAATCCTGCGTGCGTTGCTGCGCAGGATTGGTGAAGATCATTTCTGTATCGCCAAACTCGACCATTTCGCCGAGATTGAAAAAGGCGGTGCGCTGCGACACGCGCGCGGCTTGTTGCATCGAATGGGTGACGATGATGATGCAATAGCGCATCCGAAGCTCATCAATCAGCTCCTCAATCCTGGCCGTCGCGATCGGGTCGAGCGCCGAGCACGGTTCGTCCATCAGGATGACTTCGGGACTGATGGCAATCGCGCGCGCAATGCAAAGACGCTGTTGTTGTCCGCCGGACAGGCTGGTGCCGATGGCGGTCAGGCGGTCTTTGACTTCGTCCCACAACCCGGCTTTGCGCAAAGAAACTTCAACAATCTCGTCAAGCTCAGCCTTGGTGCCGGCCAGGCCGTGAATGCGCGGCCCATAAGCGACATTGTCATAAACCGATTTCGGGAACGGATTGGGCTTCTGGAACACCATGCCGACTTTTGACCGGATCAGCACAGGGTCCATCTCAGCGGCATTGATGTCGGCGCCATCCATCAGGATCTCGCCACTGACGCGCGCGTCTTCTATCGTGTCATTCATGCGGTTCAGACACCGTAGGAAAGTCGATTTTCCGCAACCGGACGGGCCGATCAGAGCGGTCACGGCCTTGTCTTGAATTTTCATCGAGATGTTCTGGATGGCCGGCTTGTCGCCATAGTGGACGCTGATATTACGGCACTCGATCTTGGCCCCGCCAATGGCGCTGCCAAGATTTGCAAATCCATCCTGGGTGAGTCCGGTATCGGCCATTTCTACCATCTCCGCTCAAACCTTCGCCGCAGCACGACGGCGATCAGGTTCATTGCCACCAAAACGGTCAACAGGATCAGGATCACTGCAGACGTCATCGGCTCCCAAGCACGTTCGGCGCCAGAAAACCACTTATAAATCAGAACTGGCAAAACAGTGGCTTCGTCATTCGGTGATGTCGGCACCTCGCTGATAAAGGCAACCATGCCGATCAGAAGCAATGGTGCGGTTTCACCAAGCGCGCGAGCCATGGCAATGATCGCGCCCGTGAGAATACCCGGGGCAGCCAGTGGCAGGACATGATGAAACACAGCCTGGGTCGGTGATGCGCCTAGTCCCAGCGCTGCGTCGCGAACCGAGGGTGGCACGGCACGCAGCGCCGCGCGGGACGCAATGATGATGGTCGGCAGGACGAGCAGCCCGAGCACCAGCCCTCCGACGAAAGGAACCGATCGCGGCAAGCCGAACGTGTTGAGGAAGACCGCGGCGCCCAGCAGGCCAAATATGATCGATGGCACCGCTGCAAGATTATTGATGTTCACTTCGATGATGCTGGTGAGACGAGACTTACGGGCAAACTCTTCAAGATAGACGGCCGCAAGAACCCCGACGGGCAAGGCAAACAAGGCTGTGATCAGCATCGTGAAGAGCGACCCGATCAAGGCCGCCGCGACGCCTGCAAGTTCGGGATAAGTGCTGTCAGCGTTCAAGAACAAGCTGCTATTGAAGCGCCGCGAAATTTCACCCCGATCCTTAAGGTGCAGCGTGATCGCGATTTGCCGAAGCGAGACGCGGCGGTTTTCGCTCAAGGAATTGAGATAAGTCGCGCGAATGGGTGCGCTGGCTTGTTCGCCGAGCTCCGGCAGCGGGCCGGCCAGATGCGACAAGATCAGCACGGCGCCCGTTACCCCCTCCAATTCGAACCAGGCTTCTCCGAGTGAGATCAAGATATCCTGCGGATCAGACATGGTGTCCTGGACCTGGTCCTGGAAGTCTACAAACCCGTTTGGACCGGCATCGGTCAACCGATAGAAACCGGTGTCTGAGCGCGACAGACGACCCGCCTCACCGACACCAACACTGCGATGGCGACTAATTTCATTTTTCAGATACAGATCGAGATCATCCGACAAAGCGAGCCGCGCCTGAATCGGTTGCAAGGCGAGGTCCGGATTGGCGCTTAGCCGCTCTCGCAATGGCAATACTGCGAGACGTGTCGTGATGTTGAACAGATCAGCCCGGGTGCTGCGCGCGGCGCTGGCTTCTGGAAACACGTCCAGAAAGTGGTCGCGCACGGCCAGGTTGACCTCTGTGACTGTGAATTCGGTCTGCTCGGCAAAGTCTGGTCGTTCCAGGGTCACGTCGACCATGTGCTGGGTAAAGGCGGAGCTTGCCTTGATCGTGATAGAGAGCAGCAGGATGACCAGGAAACTGATGGCGATGCCAATCGCGGCCTGACCATATAGCTTGAAACGACGCTCAGCGTTACGGCGATGGCGCAAGCGCGCAGCGGTCGAAACCGAACGAGAGAGGCCAGGATCACTCATAGGCTTCTCGATACCGTTGGACGACGCGTAAGGCGATAATGTTGAAAATGAGCGTGATCGCGAAAAGGACAAAGCCGAGGGCGAAGGCTGAGACGGTTTTGGCGCTGTCAAATGCCGTGTCGCCGGTCAATAAGGAGACGATCTGATACGTCACCGTGGTGATGTCAGACGTTGGGTCCAGCGTGATCAAGGCGCGCCCACCCGCGGCCATCACGACAATCATGGTTTCGCCAATCGCACGCGAAACTGCCAGCAAGATGGCGGCAATGATTCCGGGAAACGCCGCCGGCAATACCACCTGCTTGATCATCTCTGATCGGGTTGCCCCCATGGCCAGAGCACCGTCGCGCAAGGAATGCGGAACGGCGCTGATGACATCATCTGATAGCGAGCTGATGAATGGAATGATCATAACGCCCATGACCAGTCCCGCCGCCAGGGCGCTGGTCGGCTGTGCCGCGAGCAGCGTATCGGGCGTAAAGGGTAGGGCATTGATCCACTGCGCAAAATTACGCACCAAAGGCGCGATCAGAGTGGCCGCGAAGAAGCCGTAGACTACGGTCGGGATGCCAGCGAGCAGTTCCAGGGCAGGCTTGGCCCAATTGCGAAAGCGTGGACTTGCATATTCAGCCAGATAAATGGCGGAGAACAGGCCGACCGGAACGGCCACGAACATGGCCAATAAGGCAATCATCAGGGTTCCGAAGAAGAGCGGGACAGCGCCGAAATTTTGCCCGGTCTGCGCATTCCAGTCTGTGCCGAACAGAAACTCGAAAATACCAGGACCGCCAGGCAAGCTAAAAAAGCGCACGGTTTCGTAGATCAGCGATAGGACAATCCCGACCGTGGTGAAAATCGCGATCGCGGCGCAGACGAAGAGGAGCGCATTGACCGTCCGCTCAACGTAATTGCGGGCGGCAAAGTCACGCGTGAGCTGGCCACGGCCCCATCTGAAGCCGAGCGCGCCGACCAAAAGCGCAACCAGGAAAGTCAGCGCCCGCGTCCCGCCTTTAATCGTCGCGAAGCGTTCAACGCTGGCATCGAACAGGACATTGCCCGTCAGCGCGGAGGTCCGCTCCCGTGCATGTTCTGATACCCGATCGACAAAGAAAGTGACCTGCGCCTCTCCGCGATCGGTGAGATAGGAAGGCAATTCGCTGAGCAGCGTGTCGCGGGCATAGGATTCGGCGAAGACCAGATAGGTGATGAAGACGAGCGCCGCTGGCAAGATCGTACAAAAGGTCAGGAAATAGCCGTGATAATTAGGCTGCGAATGCAGCCGCGCGCTGATGCTGGATCCTGTCGACAAGGCACCGATTTGTGTGCGTCCGGAATAGAACGCAAAAAACCCGGCCGCAGCCAAAGGCGCGATTAACAGCCAGCCTATCGGCAGATGTCCTAAAGTTTCCAGCATAAGCGGGTCGATCTCAGTATTTCGCCGCTCTTACCCCTCGTCCTTGACACATATGTGACATTGCTGAATTCGCCAGACGATGCGGCGCATCAAAACGGTGTTGGCGATTGAATATGCAGCTTTTTATCAGAACTCGGGTGTTCGAATTTTAGCGCGCCAGCATGTAAGCACAAACGCTCATGCGTGGCCGGGTCACCATAAAATACATCGCCAAGAATCGGATGCCCTAAGCTGGCCATGTGCAATCTCAATTGATGCGAACGTCCGGTTTTGGGGGTCAGGGCAAGGCGTGTGGTCGATGCGGTACGATCAAGCACCTGCCATTCGGTAATCGCCACCTGCCCATCCGGGTCGAGATGGCGGAGAGGCCGGTTGAGAGAGTGACGCGCAATCGCCTTGTCGATGACGCCATTGTCGCCTGACACGTGCCCCTCAACGACCGCTTCGTAAGTCTTCGCCACCTGCCGCTTTTCAAATTGCCGGGACAGCGCTCTTTGCACGTCTTTTGTGCGGGCAAAGATAATCAAGCCGGACGTGTCCATGTCGAGGCGGTGAACGGTCAGAACGGACCCGTGGCGCTGGCTGAGAATGCTATTCGCACAGACGGCTTTTTCCGGCCCGAGCCCTGGCACACTCAGCAGGCCGCTGGGCTTGTCCGCGACAATCAACGCATCGTCGATATAGACGGTCTGAAGCGCTTCAGGCGATGGCGGCTTATACGGTTTCGGGACGTGCATCGTCTTTTAGGCGCGGCATCCAGATGCCGAATGCGGTGCCATGACCTTCGCGGCTTTCAACCGCCAGGCCGCCCCGGTGACGCGCCATGATGTGTTTGACAATTGCGAGGCCGAGGCCGGTGCCTTCTATCTTGCCGCCACGGCTCTCATCGACGCGATAGAAACGCTCGCCAAGTCGGGGCAAATGGTCCTCTGAAATGCCGTCGCCATCATCGGTGACGCGGACCCAAACTGCAGGTGCTCCGGCCGAGGCATAGGGTTGCAGCAATAAGGAGCGTCTGGCGCCGGGTGATTGCCGGCTGCAGGCGGTGGCGGCATCCGCCATCGTGGCAGCAATCCCGACCTCGATGCGGACGTCGCCCTGTTTGCGGGCATATTTGATGGCATTGCTGGCGAGGTTCTGGATGACTTGAGCGATCTCATCATCATCCGCAATGGCGTGGATGGCGATGTCCGGCGCCTCAAAATGCAGGGTAATGCCGGCATCTTTGGCGATCGGAACCAAAGCCTGGCTGGTGTCTCGGGTCAGCTTTCCAAGTTCGACCTGCGTTTTCGGTGCCCGATGCTCGCTGAACTCAATGCGCGAGAGTGATAGCAAGTCTGCCACCAGGCGTTTCATGCGCTCGGTTTGTTGGGCCATGATTTCGAGGAACCCTTCCCAGGCCTCTTTGTCATCCTTGGCTGGACCACGCATCGTTTCGATAAAACCGCCAATCGCGGTCAACGGGGTGCGTAATTCATGGCTGGCATTGGCGAGAAAGTCAGCGCGCGCCCGTTCGGCCCGTCGCACAGCGGTCAGGTCTTCAAACACCATGATGACCGAACCTGTGGCGGGACCAGGACGAACATGCGCCATCCACACTTCGGCGTCACCATGCTGGGTAAACTCGACGCGTTCATTGGCGCCGTCCCGGGCGACGCGGTCCGCCGCATCGAGCAGGTCAGGCTGCCGCAGAACCGCGACCGGAAAGGTCAGACTGGTCGGTTCAAACCGGAACAGACTGCGGGCGTGTGCATTTGCGGTGACAATCTGGGCATCGCGCGAGATCAGCAATGCGGGTAGCGGCAATGCGAGAATGAAGGGCTCGACGCTTTCTTCGGGGCGTTGGATCGGCGGAGAGGGCGCTGTCTCGAGCACTGAAGCAGGCGCGCTTTTTTGTGTCGATGGTGCTGATCCGACATAGAAAGCCAGCGCGCCAGCGGTCATCACGACAGCCCCGATCGCCCATTCTACCAAGCCAATGGCGCCCGTCAGGAATAACAGCGCCAGCACGGCGACGGCCCCGGATGTCAGAACAAAAAAGTCCTGGAATCGCTTCGGCGGATCGGGTTGCGCGGGTCCATTTTCTTGCGACATGATGACGGGGTTTCCCTGATAAGGATGGTCCATTAGGGGGTTCTCGGCGTATACATGTGTGGTTGTGATGAGCAAGTCTGAAAGCTTCTTCACAATTATTGAAAAACGATAATTATTTGTTGACAGTCGAGTAGAGCAGGCGTAAAGCCACGGTCCAGGCTGAAGAGGTTTCTATGAAGCAAGCGAGTATCGTATTGGGGTTTTTGGCGGTGAGCGCGTGCTCAACCGTACCGAGCATGCCGACACTCGGCGGTGACCGAGCGGTCATCTTCCCTGTTGCCCCAGATGCGCCAGATGCCTGGGCTGCTAATGGTGTGGTCGGCGAAGCGCCGCGGTTTGATTGGCTGACTCAGTTTGACGATGACAAGCTTGTGGCGTTGGTCAATGAAGCGCTGTCGGCGAACCCGTCTATACGCTCGCAATATTATGCTGTTGAGGCGACCCGGGCGCAGGCCCGAAGCACTTATGGCCGGACCCTGCCAAGCCTGTCTGCGTCTGGCTCCGTTACCGGAACAGATACATATGTGGAAGCCACCGATAGCCGTGTTTCTGGTGAAGCCTACGGTTTGGGCCTCGACCTGAACTGGGAGCTCGATCTTTGGGGGCGTCTTCGCGCCAGCATCAATGCAGCTGAATCTGATTTGATCGCGAGCGAAGCTGATCTTGCATCAGCGCGTCTGGCCCTGGCCGCGCAAACGGCATCCGCCTGGTTCGATTTGAATGAAGCATTGGCGCAAGAGCGCGTCGCTGTTGAAACCTATGAGGCTCGGACCCGGGCGCTGGAACTGACAGAGCGCCGTCTTTCGCGCGGTTTGTCTTCGGCGCTGGATGTGCGCACGGCGCGCACCACGCAAGCGTCCGCTGAAGCGTCGATTTCCGGACAGCGCCTGGCCAGTCAAAACGCGACGCGGCGTTTGGAGATTTTGCTCGGCCGTTATCCCAGCGCAGAGCTGGATGCCTCAGCCGACCTGCCCGAGCTGACGCCGCTGCCGCCTGCCGGAAATCCAACCCTCTTATTGACCCGCCGGCCGGATATTGCGGCCGCGGAAGCGCGGGTAACCTCAGCCGGGTTGCGGGCTGAGCAAGCGCGCCTGGCTATGCTGCCCAGCTTTCGGCTGACCGGCACATTGTCGACGTCTGAAGCCGATATCGCTGATGCTTTCGATCCAAGCCGTATTGCGGCGCGTCTGGTCGCGAGTCTGACCGCGCCCATCTTCAATGGCGGCTCTCTCGATGCGGATCGCGACGCTGCGGTGGCGCAAGCCCGCGCGGCGGTTGAAAATTATGCATCCACCACATTGACCGCTTGGCGCGAAGTCGAAGATGCGCTGGCCGCAGATTCGCTGCTCGCGCAGCAGGAAGATGCTCAAATCCGCGCCTTGGAAGAAGCGCGTCTGGCCGAAGAATTGGCGACCCGCCAATATACCAATGGCCTGGTTTCGATCTTTAACCTGATCGATTCCCAAACCCGACGATTGTCAGCAGAAAGCAGCGTTATCGCTGCGCGGTCCGCCCGCGCCTCCAATCGTGTCAGTTTTCACCTCGCTCTCGGCGGAGGCTTGCCGGTTCCCCAACCTGCAGCGCCTGTATCCGCGAGCAATAATAGCCCTGAAGAGGCCGTCCTCCCATGAGTCGTATCATTTCCATTGTCATAACGGTTGTCGTCCTGCTTGGACTGGCTGGCGTCGCGGTCACAACGGTTCAGGTTCTGAAGCCTGAGCCAGAGCAAGCGGACGAAAAGTTCGCTGGCTTGTCGGTCTTCTCTGAGCCAATCACGGTGCAGGATCTGGATTTCTCAGTCATTGCGCAAGGCGAAGTCCGCCCTCAGCGCGAAATTGTGGTGGCGCCGCAAATCGCCGGACGCATCGCTTTCGTCTCGCCAGATTTCATTGATGGCGGCTTCATTCGTCGCGGGCAGGTTCTGGTTCGCCTCGAAACAGCAGACTATCAGCTCGCAGTGGTTCGGGCCCAATCAGGTGTGGCCAGCGCCGAACAGCGATTGGCGCGCGAGCAGGCGGAAGCCGAAATTGCTCGCCAGGACCTGATCAATCTCGGGATCACCGATTCCAGCCCGCTGGCACGGCGTGAGCCGCAGCTGGCGGAAGCGCGTGCCTCACTCGAATCAGCAAAGGCGCAACTCGCAGACGCTGAATTGGCGCTGGCGCGGACGGCTGTTGTGTCGCCGTTTGATGGCCGCGTGCGCGAAGAGAATGTAGAGGTCGGCCAATTCGCATCGCCGGGCCAGTCACTCGGCCGCGTATTTGCGACGGATCGTGTCGAGGTTGCCCTGCCGATCACCGATGATGAGCTGGGTCGCCTTGGCCTGCCGCTCGCATTTGCTGAAACCGCCGCGGAACAGGGGCCTGAAGTGATCTTTTCGGGATCTGTATCAGGTCAGCCTCGCGAATGGGTGGGTCGGGTGACGCGATCGTCGGCTGCGGTGAACCCGCAGACGCGCTTGATCAATGTCATCGCAGAACTCGATGATCCATATGGTGCCGGATCGGATGACGGTGCGCCATTGGCGCCAGGTCTGTTCATCAATGCCAGCATTGCCGGGACCAAGATCGAGAACCTTCTCGTCGCGCCGCGATCAGCCATTCGAAGCGGCAATAATATTTTCATTGGTGATCCAGAAGAAGGCGCCTTGCGCATCTATGAAGTCGATCTGGTGTTTAGTTCGCCGGATGGCGCCTGGTTCCGCAGTGGCGATGTCAGCCCCGGCGATCTGGCGATTACCAGCCCGATCCGCGGGTCCAATGACGGCATGAGCATCACCATTCTACAACGGATGGAAGACGGCTCGATCAAAAATCACAATGAGGCGAATGCCAAGTCAGATGGGGCGAGCGAGAGCGGAACATCGGAACTGGCTTCGGAAGTCGTGGCGTCAGCAGGTGATGGAGGACAGTAATGTTTGGGATGGTCAGTTGGTTCGCGCGTAACGCGGTCGCAGCAAATCTGCTAATGATCGTCGCCTTCTTCGGGGGCGTGGTCGGCTTTAACTCGATGGAGCGGGAAATGTTCCCGGTCGTGCCGGTGGCGGGCGCCTCGGTGACCATGACCTGGAATGGCGCGTCGCCACAGGATGTCGAAGAGCAGATTATTACCCGGATCGAAGAAGCGGTGGCCGACATTGACGGTCTCGATCGAATTACGTCGATTGCCCGCGAGAGCTTTGCTGTGGTCAATATTCGAGGCCGCGATGATATCGACATGCAAGAGTTCATCGATGAGATCAAATTGCGCGTCGATCAGATCAACAACCTGCCTCAAGCGGCCTTCCAACCGCAAGTCACGCGCTGGGAACAGCGCGACTGGTATTTCGGCATGGCCATCTATGGCGAAGTCGACGCGCTGACATTGAAACGGGTCGCTGACGATGTGCGCGACGATATTGCTGAGATTAGCGGTGGCGAGTTGGCCGTCTTGCAAGGCGTCCTGAGCGAAGAAGTTTCGATCGAAGTTTCAGAGGATGCGTTACGGCGATACAATTTGAGCTTCACTGAAGTCGCACAAGCC
Organism: Pseudomonadota bacterium; assembly: GCA_039030525.1. GTDB lineage: Bacteria > Pseudomonadota > Alphaproteobacteria > Caulobacterales > Hyphomonadaceae > Henriciella. The sequence goes on from JBCCDZ010000028.1 coordinate 17,930, forward strand.
GTGCGCCAGTCCTCGCTCAATTCCTCAGGCGGACAGATCCGTTCGAATGTCGGTGACATCTCAATGACCGCACGCGCATTGGCGGACACAAAGGAACAGTTTGAGCGCATCGTTGTGCGCCAGTCGAACGATCAAGGCACCATTCGCGTTGGCGATATCGCAACCGTCGTGGATGGCTTTATCGACGCTGATTTAGACGCCACGCACAATGGCAGCCCGACAGCCTTTGTCATGGTCGTCCAGCCACAGGCCCGACGGCCGCCGCACCTCGGGCAAGCTGCCCCAGGCGGGTGGCCCAAGCCCCCACGAGATCATCGCCCCGGCGCGCACCCCCAAGCACCGCTGGACCAGAAAACCGCGCTGCTGGGCCTAGCCAAGGCCCCGGTCACCACCCTCTACGCGACTGCGTTTGCGAGATTCCTGGCAGGCGTGCCTATGACGCGGAGAGCGGGCGCCAATCCGATCATCCCGCGCAGCAGTCACGCATAGATAATTGGTAGACGCCAAATTAACTTTTAATCGCGCTGGCCTTTGGCGTGTTATTGACGCATCCAGAAAACAGAGTGTCAGGCCGACCAACGGGAGTGCCGGATTTAGCGGGCTACGGTTGACGCTACGTAAAC
>JBCCDZ010000029.1:0-18526 GCA_039030525.1 Pseudomonadota bacterium
CGGTGTCGCTGAGCAATTGGCGCAACAGCAAGAATTGAATGGTGAGTAGACCAGGACGCAAGGTCTCTATCGGCGATAATATTCGCCAATCTACTTTATTGCTATCTTCGTTGACCTGACCCGGTCGACGCATCGGCCAGTGCGGCAGAGCGCGCATCGATAGCGGCCGTCAGCGCATCGTCCACACTGACAGAATAGAGCGCTTGTCCAGCCTCTCCGACCGTCGCCGCTGTGATGTCTCCTAGGCGCCATTCAAACGCACCAGCATCCTGCACAGTTATCGTCCAGCCCGCTGCGGTGCGCGGGAAATAAGCTTCCCCCGCTGACATTTCTCGATTTCGGAACACAGTGCCATCGGATCCACGCACTTCAATCCATGCGCGTTGTTTAGCGTATATGCCAAATTCCTCGGTGACCTCGCCGACCAGAACATTGATATCGTCAATATTCGCATAGGCAGGTGCCAGTCTCGCGGAGATCGCCAGCGCATCAGCGGATTCCCCGGCGCGCGGTTGAGACAACATGATTGCACCGCCTATGATCGTCGCAGCGACGATCACGGCTCCGGCGCCAAACATCACGGCGCGGCCCGAAGCTTGAGGGGCGGCCGACGGCATACCAGGCGCTTTTGAGATGGAAGGCGCACTCGACGCAGCATAGGCAGACGCAATTTCTTCTTCCGGCAGGCCCAGGAAGCGCGCATAATTCTTTGCTTGCAGACGCACAATGCTCGCAGGCAGGTGCTCTGTCTCCATCGCCTCAAGCGCCTCTAAAGTCTCTGGAGATTGCCGTGTTTTATCCGCGACGTCGCGTAGATTGAGCTGCTTAGCCTGCCGCGCTTCGAGCAAACGTGCCCCCGCGCTCAGGGTTAGCGTTTCGCCATCCTGCTCAGATTTTTGCGGATCATTCGCTACAGACATGTGTTCAATCGGACGTTCAGACATCGTTGAGAATTATACCTTGTATATCAGCAAGCTCTAACACTCCGTTACGCAATGCAGGGTCTCGCTTTTGCAGAAGCTCTGCAAATGCCGGGCCGAATTTTTCCAAGTCTAAAGATCTCAACATTCTTTTCACCGGACCAATGCCGCCGCCTGGCATTGAAAGGCTGCGATAGCCCAAGCCAATCAAGCACAATGCCTCTAATGGTCGCCCGGCACCCTCGCCGCAAATTGATACAGGAACCCCTACACGCTCACACGTTTCTTTGACTTGTGCCAAAAAACGCATCACGGGGCGACTTACAAAAGGATAACGTTCAGAAACCAGCGGCGTCATCCGGTCTGCAGCGTGGAAGAATTGCAGCATGTCATTGGTGCCGATCGAGACAAAATCGACTTCGTCGGCAACGTCTTCCAAAGCAAAAGCAAAAGCTGGCGTTTCGAGCATGGCGCCGATTTGCAGGACGCTTGGCCCTTCGAATCCGCGCGATTTTCCCCATCTCATTTCTTCCAGCAACATGGCCTTGGCCTGGCGAAACTCATGGGCGCTCGTCACCATCGGAAACATGACCGCCAACGGCGCGCCATTTGCGGCACGCAACAAGGCGCGCATCTGCCGCCGGAACAACCCAGGCCGATCAAGCGCAAAGCGAATGGAGCGCCAGCCCAGAGCCGGGTTTTCCTCGCGCGCATCATTGAGATTTGGCAGCAATTTATCACCGCCAAGGTCAAGCGTCCGGAAATAGACGGGGCGCCCTTTCGCTGCATCCAGGATCTGCTTGTAAAGATCGATTTGATCACTGACAGATGGCAGCTTTTCCGACATCAGGAACTGAAACTCGGTGCGGAACAAGCCGATACCGTCGGCGCCCGTGCTGTTTAGGTGCTCAGTGTCCAGGCCAAGTCCAGCATTCAGCATCAAGCGAACCGGCACACCATCTTTCGACTCCGTCGGCTCTTCGCGCAGCGCCGCAAATACGGCTTGGCGTTCGCTGAGCACGGCCTGACGATTGGTATAGGCGTTCAGAAGGTCTTCATCCGGACGCAGATGGACGCGCCCGTCTTCGCCATCAACAATGATCTGATCACCGCGCGAAACATGAGTCAGCAATCCGTCTATACCGCCAACAGTGGGGATACCCAGTCCACGGGCCACAATCGCGGCGTGGCTGGATGTTGCAACTTCTTCGAGGACAATCGCAGCAAAACCGGCTTTGCCGTAATCAAGCAATTCTGCAGGACCCAGTCGGCGCGCAATCAAGACGTCCGCCTCGCCATTCGCGCTCATGGTTCGGGCACTCGGATCATCGGTACCGGCCAGCATACGCAGCAAGCGGTTATCCAGGTCTTCCAGATCGTGCAGCCGTTCCCGCAAATACGGGTCTTTGACTTTCTCAAACCGCGCCCGGTGTTCGCGGCGCAGTCGGTCAATTGAAGCTTCTGCGGACAGACCGCCGCGCACGCCTTCGCGGAGCTTTTCTGCCCAGGTGGGATCAGATGCCAGCAATTTATAGGCTTCAATAACTTCGCGCGGTTCGCCCCAAAGCCCACCAATTTCCGCCGCCAGAAGGCGATCGATCGAAAGATGCAATTCTTCCAACGCATTTTCGAGCCGGTGTTCTTCAATCTCCGGATCTTCAGCAAAGAAGCGCGCAGCTGGGATAACCGGGTCATGCAATCGCACTCGGCCCATGCCCAGGCCTCCGCACAATGAGCGTCCTTGCAGATTGACCGGACGCCCTTCCCGGCTCGGGTTTTTTTGTTCCGGGCCGCTATCACCTGTCGGGACGATTTCTGCCAGCACCATGGCAATCGTCTGAAGGCTGTCGATCTCATCATCCTGATAAATGCGTTCCGTGCGATTCTGCACGGTCAGAACGCCGATCACCCGGCCACCTTTCAGGACAGGGACACCGAGAAAGGCATGATACGGATCTTCGCCGGTTTCAGGTCGATAAGAGAAATTCGGATGCCTTGGCGCATCCTGGATCGAGAAAGGCTGCGCCGTTTGGGAGATCTGCCCCACCAGACCCTCATCAAGCGCCAGAAAGGTGCGGTGAACCGCGTCTTCCCGCAGGCCTTCAGTGGCAATCAGTTCCATCCGATCATCATCTGTGCGGCGATAAACCGAGCACACGTCTGCAACCATGGTGCCCGCAATCAGGCGCACGACTTTCATCAAGCGCGCCTCAGTGTCGGCTTCAGCGGCCATCACAGACCGCAAGCGGTTCATCAAAAGCCGGGGGATGGAAAAGCTATCAGGCATGCCTGGGCTCAGATGGGCCCGTCACCTACGTCGCGTCAAGGTCAAACGCCGTGTGAAGGGCGCGAACCGCGAGTTCGGTATAATCGGTATCAATCAGGACAGAAATCTTGATTTCGGAGGTCGAAATGACGTCGATATTGATATTCTTGGCCGCCATCGCCTCAAACATGGTCTCGGCGACGCCGGTATGCGACTTCATGCCAACGCCCACCACGGACACTTTCGCGACATCCCGGCTGACATCCATATTGTCGAACACGACCGTATCGCGATTGGCATCCAGCACACGTTGGGCCTTCTCGCTGTCACCGCTGGTGCAGGTGAATACCATATTGGCGCGGCCTTCGCCGCGCGCATTGGCCTGGACGATCATATCAACATTGACCCCTTCGCGCGCCAGCAAAGCGAAAAGTTTGGCTGAGGTGCCCGGTCTGTCTTCCATGCCATAAAGCGTGATTTTCGCTTCATCGCGCGAATAGGTAACGCCATTGACGATTTGTTTTTCCACGATCTCATCCTCATTACAGATCCAGGTGCCGGGATTGTCCTCTTCCGGACCTGAAAAACTAGATAGCACGCGCAAAGGCACTTGATGGTTCATTGCCAGTTCGACTGAGCGGGTTTGCAGAACTTTGGCCCCTAAGGACGCCATTTCGAGCATTTCTTCATAAGACACACGCGGCAGACGCTGGGCTTGCGGCACAATTCGCGGGTCTGTGGTGTAGACGCCGTCAACATCAGTATAGATATCACACGGCACAGATCCCAGTGCCGCAGCCACAGCCACGGCCGTGGTATCCGACCCTCCGCGACCCAAAGTCGAGACGCGGCCCTCTTCCGTCACGCCCTGAAAGCCGGCAATGACGGCGACTTCGCCAGCATCTATTGCCGCGCCAAGGCCGCTATCTTCGTCAAAGCCGTCAATCCGCGCCGCACCATGACCTTCGCGCGTCTTCATCCGCATTTGCCAGCCAAGCCAGCTGCGCGCTTTCAAGCCACGCTTGCGCAAAGACAAAGCCAGCAATCCAGATGTCACTTGCTCGCCAGAGGCGACAACGACATCATATTCATCATCAAACTCATCGCCGATGACCGCTTCGCCGGCCGCGCCTTTGGCCAGGCCGACAAGCTTATTGGTCTCGCCAGACATGGCGGATACGATGACCGCGATCTTCTCGCCCTTGGCCGCCCGGTGCGCCACAATATCTGCGACATGCGAGATCCGCTCGAGATCCGCCACAGAGGTGCCGCCAAATTTTAAAACAGTGCGCGCCATTGCCGCCTCGTCAAATCATTCCATTTGCGCTGAACTAAGCAGGCGCTTCCTTAAAGGGCTCAGCGCGAAACCGCAATTAGGATTGCTAAACTCATGGCAGCTATGTCGACCACCGCTTCAAATGCCCCTTCCCGCCCCAGTATTGACCCAGACGAAGTGGCGAAATTTACGGCCATGGCTGCAGAATGGTGGGACCCAAAGGGTAAATTCAAGCCGTTACACAAGTTCAATCCCGTGCGCCTGGGCTTCATTCGCGACACGATCGAGGACCATTTCGACTTACCCGGCGACGCGCGCAAGCCGTTTGAAGGTCTGCGTATCCTGGATATTGGCTGTGGCGGCGGCCTTGTCAGCGAACCGATGCGCCGGCTCGGCGCCGATATGGTCTCGGTGGATGCCAGTGAAGCGAATATCAAAACCGCGATGACCCATGCCGAGCAAGGCGGCCTCGAAATAGATTTTCGGGCTGGAACGGTTGAAGAGCTGATCGAAGCCGGTGAAGCGCCCTTCGATGTCGTGCTGAACCTGGAAGTCGTCGAACACGTGGCCGATCCGGATCAGTTTCTGCAGGATTGCGCCCGCCTGGTAAAACCTGGCGGGTTGATGATTGTCGCCACCCTAAACCGGACAGCAAAGGCTTTCGCGCTGGCAATTGTCGGGGCCGAATATGTGCTCGGCTGGCTGCCCAAAGGCACACATGAATTCGAGAAATTCCTGCGCCCGGATGAGATTGAAGCGCCGCTCAAAGCCGCTGGCCTGGTTGTTGATCCACCACAAGGGGTGAGCTTCAACCCAATCCTAGACCAATGGCGCCTCTCAAGTGACACCAAGGTGAATTATCTGATGGTCGCGAAACGCTTGGAAAACTAGGGACTATTCCGAGGCGGATTGGATCTCGATCAGCTCAATCTGAAACATCAAATCGGCACCAGGCGGGATGTCCTCACCCCAGCCCTCATCGCCATAGGCCTGATCGGCCGGAATGTGGACCAGGAACCGGTCGCCCGGCATCATCAGGGCCAGCGCTTCATTAAAGCCTGGCACCAGTGTCCCCGCTTCAAACGCGGTTGGCTCTCCACGCGACCAGGAACTGTCGAAGAAAGTGCTGGTTTCAGCGATCCGCCCTTCATAATGCAGGACAACTTGATCGCCAGCGACGGGCACCGGGCCCTCCTCCGGACTTTTTTCCAATACTAGGATCGAAACGCCGCTTGGAAGGGTGGTGGCGCCGACGCGCTCTGCATCCCATGGGAAGCTGGCTTGCCATGCCGCCATGTCTGGACCGGCCGGAACCGGCGCGGTCTCAGCGACTTGCGCCAAGTTGGCAGCCGTCAGAAAGCCGTCGAGCTGAACGCGATAGACCAGATCGGAATTTGCGGGAATAAGATCGCCGAGCGGCTCATCGCCAAAGGCTTGTGCCGCTGGCACGAAAACCAGCCATTCATCACCTGGATTCATCAGCTGAACCGCTTCTGCCCAGCCGTCAATCAATTCCGAAATCTGATAAACGCTGGACTCACCGCGCGAATAGGAACTGTCGATCAAACGACCGGAATTCGCGATGAAGGCCTCATAATTCACGACGATCGTGGCGTCGCTGCTGGGTGAGCCCGCATTGATGTCGCCATTGACGATCGGAATGTAACGCACGCCTGAGGCGGTCTTGTTCATGGTGCGGCATTCGGCTGGAAATGGCGGTGTGTATGCGCCTGGCCCCGATCGCAGTGTTGGACACTCTGCATCGCCTGAACCGCCAAAAATACCTGTTGGCACGCTGGGCAGCGACACATCTGGAAGCGAAGAACACCCTGATAGAGCCAGGGCTGCAACGCCCATGCTCGCCATTTGAATCCGTTTCATCATGCCGTGATCCCTCCTCATCAGCCCTGATCCTGCGCGCTGATCCTTATTGCACTGGCACAACATCCATCAATTCGACCTCAAAGTTCAAGGCCGCATTTGGCGGGATCGGGCCATTGCCATTCGGACCGTACGCCAATTCGCTCGGCGCATGCACCAGCCAGCGATCGCCTGGCTTCATCAATTGCAAAGCTTCAACCCAGCCTGGAATAACCCGATTGGCCGGGAACATGGCCGCTTCACCGCGCTTGAAAGCACTGTCGAATACGCCGCCGCCTTGATCGAAACGGCCCTCATAATAGACCACGACACGATCACTGCCTTGCGGGCTGGCGCCAGCTTCATTTCCAGAGGCGAGAATGACATATTCCAGGCCAGATCCAGTTTTCACAATTTCTTCCAAGTCTGAATTCCACGGCGTGTATTTGGCCCAGGCCTCGTCATCGACTGGACGAGGTTCTGGCGCTTTGACCACCTGTTTCAGCTCCACCCGAAAGATCAGGTCATCACCGGGTTTGATGACACCGCCTGGACGCGGGCTGTCGCCATATGCAAGCTCTGTCGGGATGTAGAAAACAAACTCATCCCCGATCGACATCAGCTGCAAACCCTCGGTCCAGCCTGAAATCACCTGGTCGACGCCAAAGGTGGATGACGACCCGCGCGCATATGAACTATCGAACACTGTGCCATCCGTCAGGCGGCCATCATACATCACGCTGACGCGGTCGCGTGGGCCAGGCGTATCGTCGCCCTCTTCGCCTTCGCGGACGACAACATATTGCAGTCCGCTTTCAGTGGTTTGCACTTCGGCGCGATCAGAATCCCACGGGATATACGTCGCTAACGGGTCATTCGGGTCCATGGTTTCTCCACCACAAGCTGCGAGGATTAAGCCGCCAAGGGCAAGTAAGAGCGTGCGCAACGTCAAGTCTCCAGAGGCTGTGTTTCAGGCTGTTTAGGCTGGTTTCTAAGCGCTGTCACTTAATCAAAGCTGAAGCTTTGCGGACCTGGATCTCGGCTGAAGACCAGCGTGTTGACGACGCCATTGCGGCGAATGTTGACGCGATTGGTTTGCTGCGGAATGGCATCCATCAACACACCTTGCGTTATGTTTAGCCCCGTCAGAGAGGTTTCCAGCGGCGCTTCCTGATAGACCCAGTAATAGCCGCGCTCTACTTCCCCGCCGAGCAGGGTGAGCGGTACGCGGTCGCCAGAACTGGCATCGGTCAGCACAAATCGCTCAGTGACATAGGATTCGAATTTCGCTTGCGCCGAGTCATCTCCGGCCAAATCGGCCCGAGCCCCGAGCACGCTCATCAAAGTGCTCTCGGCGTCATGAATGCTCAATCGATGCGCGACTTCAATTCGGCACGTGTCGAGCGTGCAGGCCGTGTCATCGTCCGGCGCAACCAGGGTCACTTCAGTCAAGCCAATCGCTTGCTCATGGGAAAAGGCCGGGCCTTGGGACAGCAATATGCTCGCGACGCCAAGGCCCAGAACGGCAACTCTACTCAACAATTCCTAGTCCTCTGAATTGCCAGGATCTTCAGACTCATCTTCAGACGCATCTTCGTCGGTCTGCAACTCTGTTTTCTCATCCTGCATGATGTCACGGCCTGCATAAGCAAACGGGCGGCTGAATTTGAACGCTTCAACCCGAGAGGGCGTAATGCGACGCGGATAATAATTGTTCTCCAGGTCGGCATCAGCCGTTTCCCAATCCGGGTCGACAATGATTTGGCTCAACTCTTTGCCCTTCTCGAAGACGAGAAGCTTGCTGACTCGATGTGGATTGCGGCGCCAGACTTCAGCCGGGATGTACATTTTCTCTGTCGTTCCATCCTGGAATTCGAGCCCGAGAATGATTGGCATCACGAGACCGCCCACATTCGAGAATTCGAGTGCATAATATTCGGCATCCTCGGCAACAGCGCGATCAAAGGCGACGCGTTCCCAATCGTCCAGACCATCCAGGAAGGTTTTATAGGCATTCCGTTCCTTGTTCGTGACGGTGTAGACATCGTTCTCGTCATAATAGTCGCGAATGTCCGGGAAACGCTGGACCCAGGTCTGCTGACCTTCGGCTTGATTGGCCGTGACGCCAACTTTCGCTGGCTCGCCTTCGACATCGCTGCGCAGGCGACCAAGATCAATGTCTGGATCCTCTGTGTTCATTTCCATCTGGAACACACGGTCCAGGGAAATATCGACATGGTCAGTGGTGTAGAACCAGCCGCGCCAGAACCAATCCAGATCCACGCCTGAAGCTTCTTCCATGGTTCGGAAGAAATCGCTCGGTGTCGGGCGTTTGAATTTCCAGCGCCGTGAATATTCGCGGAACGCAAAGTCGAACTTCTCGCGCCCGAGTACCGTTTCGCGCAAGATGTGGAGCGCTGCAGACGGTTTGCCATACGCATTCGGTCCAAGCTGCAGCACGCTGTCAGATTGCGTCATAATCGGCACTTGTTGATCTGAGACCATATACGGCACCAGATCGCGCGGCAGCGACCGTGTCCACGGAATGTCCGGGTCCCATTCATAGCCAGCGACACTGTCCAGGAAGCTGTTCAGGCCCTCATCCATCCAGGTCCACTGGCGCTCATCGGAATTCACCACCATCGGGAAGTAGATGTGGCCAATCTCGTGAATGACGACCCCAATGAGAAAGCGCTTCTCGGCCATTGTATACGTCCGCGAGCCATCATCCTGCAGCGTCGTGCGCGGGCCATTAAAGGTGATCATCGGATATTCCATGCCGCCAACCGGGCCGTTCACCGATTGCGACGTTGGATACGGATAATCAAACGCGAACCGGTTATAGACCTCCATGGTATGGATCACCGATGTGGTGGAATATTTCTGCCACAGCTCGCCGCCTTCCTTCGGATAGAAGGACATCGCCATCACCGTCTCATGTTCTGCGCCGGGCTGCTTGAATCCTTGGGCGTCCCACGCAAATTTGCGAGAGCTCGCCCAGGCAAAATCGCGAACATTCTCAGCTACGAAACGCCAGGTTTTCATGCCGCTTGGATTGGAGCTCTCATTCGCTTCGGCTTCTTCGGGCGTCACCACAAAGACCGGGCGGTCGGCAGACCGCGCCTCAGAGAGCCGAGATCGTTGCTCAGATGTCAGAACCGCGCGCGCATTTTGCAGCACACCTGAAGACGACACGATATGATCGTCCGGAACCGTAATCTCGACATCATAATCGCCAAATTCGAGCGCGAATTCACCGCTGCCGAGAAATTCCTTATTATGCCAGCCATCATAATCTGAGTAGACCACCATGCGCGGGAACCATTGCGCGACGAGGAAAATGTCATTGCCACCCTCACGCTCATCATCGGGAAAATGTTCAAACCCGGCGCGCCCGCCCATGGCTTTCTGATCGAGCAAATTATACGCCCAATCGATCTGGAACGTGGTTGACCGCCCTGGCGCTAATGGCCGCGGCAGATCGATCCGCATCAAAGTGCCAACAATCGTATTCGGCAAAGCATTGCCGCGGCCATCTGCGACACGCGTAATGTCATAGCCGTAAGCCGTGTCAGCCTGCGATTGCATACGCCGCAACGAGTTTATCGTGATTTGCGGTGTGATCGCCGCCCGTTGATTGAGCGAGCCTTGCGGCTTGGCCGCAAAGGTTCGCGTCATTTCTGCGATTGAGTCTTCGCGAAACCTGTTCTGGTCGAGTTGCAGCCAAAGATAGCGCAGCGTATCAGGCGAATTGTTTTTATAAGTGACCGTTTGCGACGCCGTCAGGCGGCGCGCAGGCTCGTCCAGGCTGATCTTGATCGAATAGTCGGCTTCCTGTTGCCAATATTCGTGCCCCGGCTCGCCCGCGGCATTGCGATAGACATTCGGGCTTGGCAGCACCTCGTCCAATTGCCGGAACTTGTCGTCGAAATCACCCTTGGTCTGTACGATGCCTTGAGCACTGGCGCCTGAAACGGCAAATACGGCGCTGAGCGCCGCTAACATATATCGCATAATCCTGCCCTGATCCGTGGTCGTTACAGAATTGTTATATTATACGAATCCGATCTGGCTACGGCTTTATTGTCGCTTTTTCGGTTTTTCCGGTCAATTCGTGCGCGGCGGGTATCCAGCTTGTCCCAGCGCGTCGATCACCTCTTGCGTATGCTGGGCGTCGCGGGTCTCCATCAGAATGTCAAACTCCGCGCCTTTGGCGGGGACATCCAGCGCAATCCGGTTATGCGCGACTTCCATGATGTTCGCCCCAGCATCGCCAATCACCTTGGACACCAGCGCCAACAGCCCGGGGCGATCATCGCCAATGATACGGATATTGACCAATCGATTGTCCCGCACCAGCGAGCGCGTCAGCACGGACGCCAGCAAGCGTGAATCGATATTGCCGCCGCACAGGATGAGCCCAACCCGGCGCCCGGCAAATTTTGACGGATGCGCCAGCATCGCTGCCAGGCCAGCCGCGCCGGCACCTTCGGCAACGGTCTTCTCAACATCGACATATAGTGTGATGGCGCGTTCAATGTGCTCTTCTTCGACCAGCACGACATCATCAACCAGTTCACGTACGACGCGCTCTGTCAGGTCGCCGACATCTTTTACAGCAATGCCTTCTGCAATCGTCGCGCCGCCGGTCACCGGATCACGGCCTTCGAGCCGCGCCCGCATGCCCGCATACATCGCTGCCTCAACCCCGACAACGCGGATGAAGCGATTGTGTGCTTTCGCCGCTGTGGCCATGCCCGAAATCAAACCGCCGCCGCCAATTGGCACAATCAACGTATCGAGATCGGGTTGCTCTTCCAGCATTTCCAGCGCTGCCGTACCCTGCCCGGCCATAATTTCAGGATCATCAAAAGGATGAATCCAGGTCAGCCCTTCACGCTGTCGCAAGTTTTGCGCGTGGGCATTGGCTTCATCAAAGGTATGCCCTTCCAACACCACGCGAGCCCCGAAAGCGCGTGTGTGCTCGACTTTGTTGAACGGTGTGGTCACAGGCATGACAATCGTCACCGGGATACCGAGCCGGCGGCCATGATACGCCACCCCTTGCGCATGATTACCGGCAGATGCCGCAACAACGCCCGCTTTCTTCTGCTCCTCCGTCAACCGTGACAGCTTGTTCAAGGCCCCGCGTTCCTTGAACGCCGCCGTGAATTGCAGGTTTTCGAACTTCACCCAGACCTCAGCGCCGGTCACTTCAGACAGCGTCTTTGAATGCCGCATCGGCGTGCGCTCAATCTGGCCCTCAAGCACTTTCGCGGCGGCGCGTACGTCTTCGATCGAGATAGGCAATTTGTCAGTCATGGTCTTATTCTTCAAACAGTACGCGCGCACTCCTAGAGCGGACGCGCCGAAATTGGAAGCTTCCATTCTTAAAACACACGGTTTACGAGACCCGCCATGAGTAAGATAAAGCCGGATCTGGTGGTGGTTGGCGCCATACTGGGCGCGCATGGAGTGCGCGGGGATGTTCGCGTCAAAAGCTTTACCGCTGAACCGGGATCGCTGTTCGAGTATGCGCCATTCTTCAGCCAAGAGGGTGTCGCTTTGCTCGACCCCATCAAAGCCCGACCGGCCAAAGACCATTTCGTCGTGACGCCGAAGACAACGCGGCAGAAAGAAGAATGGGACGCTCTGAAAAGTACGCGTCTCTATGTCCCTAAATCAGCCTTGCCGGAAACAGATGAAGACGAGTTTTACATCGACGATCTGGTCGGCCTCGATGTCTTTATTGGCGGCGATGAGAAAATTGGCCGGGTCAAAGCCGTCCTAAATCATGGCGCCGGCGACCTCATCGAAATTCAGCGCCTGGTTCGGGGCAAGCCCGTCCTGGTGCCTTTTACATTCGAAGATGTGCCTTTGATCGACCTTCAACTCGGTCGCATCATTGTTGCAAATTTCGACCTTTGGCAGGACGAAAGCCGGCCCGACGACGCGCCTTAAGCGAACGCGGCGCTAGCTTGCGTGGCGTCCAGAAAGGCCTGCAAACCATCAGCATCCTTGGCACCGTCAACCGCTTTGCTCACAGATTTGAATGCCCGCGCCGCATAATGCTGCGTAATCTGCTCATAGGCTTTGCCATCAAGCTTCAGCGTGAGCCGATCGGCTTTGGCTTCGGCAGCATCCATATTCGCTTTTGCCCACGGCAAGTACGTGACCGCGATCTCGTCTTTGAACAGCGGCAGCAGCGTTTCTTCGAGCTCGCTCAACGGTTTGAATGGACCACCAGCTTTGGGCGTGTCCATGAACTCGCTCCATGCCGCCACAAATGGCGCCTGAGCGCGCAGCCAATCACCAGGCGTCGGATCGAGTAAAAGTTGCGCAACCTGACCCGCTATTGCGAAATCAGCAGCAGACGGACGCCCACCGAACAGAAACAATGACTTTTCGAGGTGCGCGTTCAACAAGATGAAAAAGCGCTCGAAACTTGGTTTCAGCGTCTTCTCATTCTTTTTCTCAACGCCGACCAGTGGCAGCCGGTCGCGCATGCGCTTGATGATTTGATCGCGCGTTTTCTTTTTCGCGCGCGGCAGGTCGCCATCGAGCAATTGTTCCATCGTGCGGTCACCCGCGACTTCGCGATCAGGTTTCTGGCCCCATCGATTGAAGAACATCAATTTGTTCAACCACTCATCGGCATAATCTTCCAGGATCAAGGCCAGGGCCGCGCACGCCGGGTCTTCTGGAACTGCTGATGGCTCAGCGTGATCGGCTTCCACTGTCGCGAGGATGCTGGTCGAGTCCTGATTGGCGGGGCGATTGGGCGATAATAGAAGCGGCACGGTCGGGACGCGCGCTAACGCCGCGAATTCTTCATCCGTAGCTTTGCTGCGACCAATCCATTCAAAGTCCACGCCTTTATAGCGCAGGAACGATCTGACTTTCACAGAGTATGGCGAGGTCTCGGCCCCGAATAGGCGATAGGCAGTCATATCAGTCTCATTTCGATGTCAGCGCGTGATCTACGCCAAGCCGATCCGACTGCCAAGTCGAATAAAGCGGTGGCGCGGCAAGGGGAGACCGCGCCACCCATTTCGCAAGACCCGCTTATGCAGGCTTACGGAATTTCAGCGTCATGCGATTGGACTCGCCAACCGCCTCATATGCGGCTCGCTCAGGTGAGCCTTCTTCGGTCCCAGCCAGGGATGGCGGCAGACGCCAGACGAATTCTTCCTCGGTCGGAACATCGCCAGCATTGGCGTTCATATCGCTGGATCCAGCAAATTCGAATCCGGCGCCTTCAAAGGCCGCGATAACCGCAGATTGCTTAAGATACCCGTTCGAACCATTGGCCCATTCGTCGCTATTGGCCTCCGGAGCGCTATGCTGAACCACACCGACAATCCCGCCAGGTTTCAGTACGCGATACGCTTCGGTCAGCGTGTCACCCATGTAAGGCGTTTCGTCATTGCTGAAGCGGTTGAGATTGTGCAGGGCGCGAATAAACAGGATCGCATCGAGCTTGCCATCGGCTTCTTCCGGCATTTGGGTCAATTGCACAGATTTAATCTTGGCACCGCCTTCAATGCCCCATTCTGCGGCCTGGGTTGGCCAATTGGCCGTGCCTTCAATCCGCGTCTGGGTCCATTCATCACCGAATCCGAAATTAGCCCAGAGGTCATCTGGATAGTGCGCGCCGACAAGCGCGCCGTCTTCGCCAAGATAAGGCAGCAAGATTTTCGAATACCAACCGCCGCCTGGCAGCGCTTCGGCCACAACCATGCCCGGCTCAACGCCAAAGAAAGCGAGCGTTTCAGCCGGGTTGCGGGCACCGTAACGCGCCTGCACTTCGTCCGGCTGAGCCGCAAGAATGGCGGCCAGTTTCGCCTCTGCCGTCATTTCTTTTGCGGCGTCGACTTTCTCTTCCACCATCTCTTCTGCCATGTCCTTGGCATCATCTACGGCCGTCTCGACCGTATCATCGACGGCGGCACTTGTGTCCTCAGCGACAGCCGCGGTTTCTGTGTCCGCCGCTTCATCAAGCGCGACACAGCCACCCAGGACCAAGGCAAGAGCTGCACTTGCTCCGACCAGCGAGTATTTTGTTTTAAGGATTGATTTCATCACCAACGCCTCCCTTCTTGCGTTCAGAGCGGGTGTCTTAACGTAGATTAATTCGCCTGTCGCGTGTTTATCGAGAAACAATACGATTTTCCTGTTCACAGATTTGTGAATTGGCGCAGGACCTCTCCTTACGTTCGGGGTTTCGCGTCTCTGCCCGGCCGCTACTATCGCGAAAAACGGAGGCCGACATGGACCCATTGGCACAAATCGCAGAAGCACAACCCTATTCGAAACTGCTCGGCATCAAACTGCTTGAAGCCAGCAAAGACAAAGTCGTCGGCGAATTATTGGTCAGGGAGGAATTGTGCACATCCGGTGGCACCATGCATGGCGGATGCATGATGAGCTTCTGCGATGTATTGGGCGCGACCGGTGCCTGGCTGGCCATTCCGGACGGCGCAAAAGGGACCACGACGATTGAAAGCAACACAGCCTTTCTCAGCGGACCGCCAGCTGGAACCCTGGTTACCGGCATATCGACTCCGGTGCGGGTCGGCCGTCGTCTATCCGTTTGGCAAACCGAGGTCACGGATCCAAATGGCAAGAAAGTCTGCCTGGTAACGCAGACGCAGCTGGTCTTGTGACCCCGCCCGCCGAGACGCAACCGCGGCGGGCGTTTGACGCCGTCGCCCCATCCATCTAGTGACCGACGCAGTCTGAGTGAGGAACGCATCGGGAATGGCCAAAACTGTTTTTGTCACCGGAGGGGCGGGTTATGTTGGTAGCCATTGTGCGAAAGCTTTTGCGCAAGCAGGCTGGAATGTCGTTACCTATGATAATCTCTCACGCGGACATCGCGATCTGGTCAAATGGGGGCCACTGATTGAAGGCGATATTCTAGACGCGGACCACCTTGAAAAAAGCCTGAATGACGTCAAACCCGACGCCGTGGCGCATTTCGCAGCCTTTGCTTATGTCGCTGAATCGATGACCGAACCAGGGCTGTATTATCGCAACAATGTCAGCGGTACGATGAACCTGCTCGACGCCATGCGCACCGCCAATGTCTCGCAACTGGTCTTCTCTTCGTCGTGCGCAACTTATGGGGTCAGCGATGAGATGATCACAGAAGACACGCCGCAAAATCCGATCAATCCTTATGGCGAAACCAAAAAGATCTGCGAGCAGATGATTTCGGACTATTGTCAGGCACACGGATTTAAATCGGTCATTCTACGTTACTTCAATGCCGCCGGATGCGATCCAGATGGCGAAACCGGAGAACGTCATGACCCGGAACCACACGTCATCCCGCTGGCCATTCGTGGCGCGATGGACGGGACATTCACGTTCAACATTCTCGGCAATGAATATGACACGCCAGATGGCACCTGTGTGCGCGACTATGTGCATGTCAGCGATCTTGCCGATGCGCATGCCAAAGCGCTCGCTTATCTTGAGAACGGCGGCGAAAGTGATTTTTTCAATCTCGGCACAGGTCAAGGTCATAGCGTTTTGCAACTCGCGGACGCGGTAGCCCGCACAGCCGGAAAACCGGTGCCGCGCTTGTTCGCGGACCGGCGCCCGGGTGATCCGCCGCGACTGGTGGCCAGCGCAGAAAAAGCCGAGCGCGTGCTCGGTTGGACCCCGACCCGGTCCGATCTCGACTCGATTCTAACCAGCGCATGGGCTTGGTTTCAAAAGGAACAGAAAAGTGGCTGAACCGCGCAATATACTCGCCTATTGCGACAAGATGTTCACGCCATCGGAGAGCTTCATCCCGCGCGGGTATTCGGGCTTCGACAAATTGCGCCCGGTCTATATCGGTCACACAATCAATGGTCCGGTTCCCGAGGGGGCACAAGCGATCGATCTGTCGCCCCTGCATGGCGCAACCGGCATTGCAAGTTTCAAACAGTTTGGGCACGTTTCCCGCAAGGTTGAGCACACTCTGCGCAAACTCAAGCCGGTCGCCATCCATGCCAGTTTCGGCAAATCCGGCGCGTATGCGCTGCCCCTCGCTCAAAAGCTGAACGTGCCGCTCGCGGTCACTTATTATGGCGGTGATGCAACCAAAACCTCCAATACAAAGGACTCGCTCCTTCGGGTTTATAATCGTCGACGGCAGGCGCTCTGGGATGAAGCAGAGCTGATCCTTCCATGCTCTGATTTCATTCGTCGCGAGCTGCTGGCGCATGGGGCGCCCGATGAGAAAATGGTGGTCCACCACAACACCGCTGATCCAGCAAAATTCCAACCTGGCAAAAAGCAAAACCTGCTCGTCTTTGCCGGTCGATGGTCGCCCAAGAAGGGCATCGATACGCTGATCGACGCACTGACCTTGCTTGGTTCGGATTTGCAGGGCTGGACCGTGCGCCTGTGCGGCAACAAGCCGGAAGGCGCGCGCGACGGGTTCGAACAGGGACTACATGACAAGCTGAGCGCATCCGGCGTCGCGGTTGAGATGGCAGGCTGGGTGCCCGCTGATGACATGCCGAAACACTGGGCGGCGGCCAAGATTGCCTGCGTACCGTCCAAGCGCGCACCATCTGGTGACGCCGAAGGTCTACCGCTGGTCTGTATTGAAGCCATGCTATCAGGCTGTGCTTTGGCGGCGACGCGCCATTCTGGCATAGTCGAGTGCGTGCGAGAGGGTGAAACCGGATATCTATGCGATGAAGGTGATGCTGAAACCCTCGCCGACAATCTGAGGAAAATGCTGAGAGATCCGGACATGACAACGCGGATGGGCGCGGCAGGACGCGCCTTAGCGATGGAAGATTTTAATCTCCAGAAACAAAGTCAAAAGCTGCAATCCCATCTCACGCGGATTGCCGGTCTTGCGGCGACCTAGAGCAAGCAGCTTCACGCACCCTTCCCTCATCGTCAGCGCTGGCGTATCCTGACGCGTGGGGCCGCCGAGGGAGAATGACCATGGCGTATGACGCAGCACGCGAACCGGAACCGATCAAGGCGTTCTTGTCCTATTCGCGCGAAGACACGCACTTTGCGCTTGAACTGGTGAACGCGCTGCAGGCTTGCGGCTTCGAAGCCTTTATCGATCAGGAAGACATTGCCCCGGGCGAGCCCTGGGAACAACGCTTAGGCGGCCTCATCGAGAGCGCCGATACAGTGGTCTACATTCTCTCGCCTGACAGTTTGACGTCGCAGAATTGCAGCTGGGAAGTGTCAGAAACCCTGCGTTTGAAAAAGCGCCTCTTACCGGTCGTTTGGAGACCGGTGCCAGATGAGCAGGTGCCGAAGGAACTCTCGCAGCTCAACTATGTCTTCTTCGACGGCGACAAATCTTTCGCCATAGCCCTGAAAGAACTGTCGGCCGCGTTGCGCGTCGATCACCAATGGATTCGGGAACATACACGATTAGGGGCACTGGCGCGGCGCTGGGACGCGCGTGGGCGCACGGACGCGCTTTTGCTGCGTGGTGATGAGCTCGACGCGGCGGCCACGTGGATGGCGAACCGCCCGCATGGCGCGCCAGAAATGTCTGATGATCAGTTGGATTTCATTTCGTCCAGCAAAGCCGCCGCTGACGCGGCCGATCGCGCCGCTCGAAACCGGCGCCGTGGCCTGCTGTTTGGTGTCTCAGCTGTCGCGGTTGCAATGGCGGGCCTGGCCGGGTTTTCCGCCCTGCAATGGCAGCAAGCCGAAGACGCCAAGGATTTTGCGGTCGAGGCCTATGACCTACTCACAGAAGCGAATGATGAGTTGCAAGGAGCCTATATTCGCTTGTCCTCAGATATTGCCCTGCGCGCGCCGTCGACAGGGCGCGATGCATTTGAGACCGAAGGGGGATGGTTCCCGGTTGCCGCCAATTTTGCCGGCGCCGTCGTCCGGCTGCAGCAGGGCCGCCAAACTGTGACTGGAATTTTGATTGACGGGGCCGTTATCCATCCGGATTGGGCGGGCGCACCTTATGTCCTGACACCACGGTTCATAAGCGACGCGGAGCTGATCGAAGAGGACCGCCAATTGGACGAATTTCTCGCTGCCACCGACGAGATGGGGGCGGCCGGAGCAGAACCGTTCGAAGGCGAACGCTTCTCGCGCGCCTTCATAGCGCCTCGGGATTCGACTGAGTCAGAGATCCTGGAAAAACCATTCCTGGTACCCGAAACAGATCCGCCTGCCCCGCTTGAAAGCAATCTCGACGATGAAACCATC
>JBCCDZ010000030.1:0-17777 GCA_039030525.1 Pseudomonadota bacterium
CCTGGCGCCCTCGGGTTTCAACCTGCAGCGACGCGAATCATGGAGCGTGTGAACGATTTCCATAATTACCTTTTGGTGATCATTACGGTAATCACATTATTTGTTCTGGCACTCCTTGTATGGGTTGGCCTGCGTTACAATAAGCGCGCGCATCCAGAGCCTAAGAAGTTTAGCCACAATACGACGATCGAAATCATCTGGACGGCTGTTCCGGTCATTATCCTCGTCGCGATTGCCGGCCCATCCTTCTCAAATCTCTTCTATCAAGAGAACGAGCCAGATTTGGAAGTCATCGCTCAAAGCGGTGATCTTGATGATCCGAACATCTTCGTCGAAGCCGCTCAGGAAGGCTGGATAACCGTCAAAGCCGAAGGCATGGGCAACTGGGCCTGGACCTATTATTATGTCGATGAGCTTGATGCGGACGGATATCCCATCCAGTATGTCTCAAATGGAATCCACTTCGGATTGCCGTCTGATCCAGAGCCAACGCCTGAAAAACCAAAATACCTGGCAACGGATTACCCGATGGTGATTCCCGCCAACCGTTACATTCGCTATCAGACCACATCAGACCGCGTGATCCATTCCTGGACCGTGCCGGCCTTTGGCGTCAAAACCGACGCTGTACCAGGCCGTCTGAACGAAGGTTGGTTCTTGGTCGAAGAGCCTGGCGTCTATTACGGTCAGTGTTCAGAACTTTGCGGTAAGAATCACGCTTTCATGCCGATCGAAGTCCGCGTTGTCCCTCAGGATCAGTATGATCGCTGGCTTGAAGTGATGCGCACCGGCGACGTCGATGCGGCAACAGAATTAGTACAAGTTATTGACCCGATGGGCGCTGACACGCGTCTCGCATCGGTCGAGTAGGAGAGGGGATTAGATCATGCCCATGGATCAAGTTGCTGCTCACGGCCACGATGCCCACGATCACAAGCCCGGTTTCTTCGTGCGTTGGTTCTTTTCAACCAACCACAAGGATATTGGCACACTTTATCTCGTATTCGCGCTGATCGCGGGTATTGTTGGATACACGCTGTCGGGCCTCATTCGTCTTGAACTGGCTGAGCCGGGCATTGGCCCGCTCACAGGCCTTATGGAAGTGATGTATGGCACCACGGGCCAGCAAGCGATTGAGCAAGCCAAAAGCTTCTATAATGTTGTGATCACCTATCACGGCCTGATCATGATTTTCTTCATGGTGATGCCCGCTCTAATTGGTGGCTTCGGCAACTGGTTTGTGCCTTTGATGATTGGTGCGCCAGATATGGCCTTCCCGCGGATGAACAATATTTCGTTCTGGTTGACCGTAGTGGCCTTTATCCTAGCGATGATTTCCTTCCTCGTTCCGGGCGGTAATGGCGTCAACGGGTTTGGCGGCGGCTGGGTATTGTATCCGCCGCTATCGAGTACGGCTGGTCATGCGGGCCCGTCTATGGACCTGTTGATCCTTTCGCTGCACACAGCCGGTATTGCTTCAATTCTTGGGGCGATCAATTTCATCGTCACCATTCTGAACATGCGCGCTCCGGGCATGACATTACACAAGATGCCGCTCTTCGCCTGGTCTGTTCTGGTCACCGCGGTTCTCCTCTTGCTGGCTCTGCCGGTTCTTGCGGGTGCGCTAACCATGCTGCTGACCGACAGAAACTTTGGATCGCAATTCTTTGACCCATCTGGCGGCGGCGACCCGATCATGTTCCAGCATTTGTTCTGGTTCTTCGGCCACCCTGAAGTTTACATTATGATCCTGCCGGCGTTCGGTATCGTTTCTCACATCGTATCAACGTTTTCGAAAAAACCGATCTTTGGTTATCTCGGGATGGCGTATGCGATGGTCTCGATTGGCGCGATCGGTTTCATCGTGTGGGCGCACCACATGTACACGGTCGGTATGCCGTCTGACATGAAAGCCTATTTCGTCGCGGCGACCATGGTCATTGCTGTGCCGACGGGGATCAAGATCTTCTCGTGGATCGCAACCATGTGGGGCGGGTCGATAGATTTCTCCGTGCCCATGGTCTGGGCCATTGGGTTCATTTTCTTGTTCACCCTGGGCGGCGTGACGGGTGTGGTTCTGGCCAATGCTGGGGTCGATCACGCTTTGCATGACACATACTATGTTGTCGCGCACTTCCACTATGTGCTGTCGCTTGGTGCAGTGTTCGGGCTCTTCGCGGGTTGGTATTACTGGTACGAGAAGATGTTCGGCATCAAATATAACAAGATGATTGGCTATGCGCATTTCTGGATCATGTTCGCAGCGTCAAACCTGATCTTCTTCCCACAACACTTCCTCGGTCTAAACGGCATGCCACGGCGCTATGTCGACTATCCAGACGCGTTTGCGCTTTGGAATAGCGTGTCGTCCTGGGGTTATGCGCTTTCAATGGTCGCAACCTTGTTGTTCTTCGGTGGCATGATCGAGTCGATACTGCGCCGCCGGAAAGCTGAAGCTAATCCATGGGGCGAAGGCGCCACCACGCTTGAGTGGACCTTGCCAAGCCCGCCACCTTTCCACCAGTTCAACGAACTGCCTGTGGTTAAAAACGAGGCGGGTCACTAAGCCCGCCCGGCAAAACCAAATACGGGCGGCCCTTTGCGCAAATCAGCGCAGAGGGCCGTTTCCATAGAAGCCTGCGAGAATTGCCCTATGTCTGTCGACATGACCGCTCAAAACGCCAGCCCACGCCTCGCCACCGCGCGCGACTATGTCGAGTTGCTCAAACCGCGTATCATGATGCTGGTCGTGTTTACGGCCCTGGCGGGCCTGGTTGCCGCCGTAGGGGTCACCGGCACCTCACTCCATCCCGTTCTAGCGACCGTCGCAATCGTTGCGGTTGCGCTCGGCTCAGGCGCAGCTGGCGCCATCAATATGTGGTATGACGCAGACATTGACGCGATCATGACGCGTACCTCGACCCGTCCGATCCCCTCTGGAGCCGTTCCGAAAGACGAAGCTCTGACCATGGGCCTGATCATGTCTGGCCTGTCTGTACTATTGATGTGGATCGCAACGAATGTGCTCGCCGCGGGGCTTCTGGCATTTTCGATCGCTTATTATGGTTGGTTCTACACCATGGTGCTGAAGCGTCGAACAGCACAGAACATCGTCATCGGTGGGGCCGCTGGGGCGTTTCCGCCGGTCATCGGTTGGGCCGCCGTAACGGGTTCAACGCCGCTTGATGCCTGGATCCTGTTCGCGATCATCTTTTTTTGGACGCCGCCGCATTTCTGGGCGCTCAGCCTGGTGGCTCACAAAGAGTATGAAAAAGCGGGCGTCCCGATGCTGCCCGTCACTGACGGCGCTAAAGCGACGCGACTTCAAATGTTGCTCTACACAATCATTCTGGCTCCCATCGGCCTCGCGCCGGTGGCGACTGGGCTGGCAGGCCTGGTCTATGCCGTTATTGGCACATTGCTGACGCTGGCGTTCCTGTACTTTGCCGTCAAAGTCTGGCGCAGCCGGGCAGGGGAGGCAGATGCTGGCGACGCGGAGCGTAAGCTTGCAATGAGCATGTTCGCTTTTTCAATTCTGTATCTGTTCGGCCTCTTTGCCGCACTCATCATTGAACGAGGTTTCGGGTTATACTTCCCGCTTGGAGGCCTTTAATGACGGATGCCAACACCACACCTGATGCCGAGACGCTGCGAAAAGCGCAGAAGCGTCGTAATGCATGGCTCGCTATGGCATTGGTCGCCTTCGTGATTGTTGTCGGCGTCACCACTGCCATCCGAATCCAGGAAACAGACTTCAGCAATGGCGATCGGATATATTTCTCTGGTTACATGGATGAAGCTGCGAGTGAGAAAGCTGACCGCGAAGCGCAAGCACGAATCGCCGCGCGACAAGCCGCAGAAGCCGAAGCGGTCGACACGTCCGAAGCATCGGAGCAGGGCGATGAATAATACGAAAATCGCCGTCCTGGCATCGATCAGCGCACTGTTTATGCTTGGTCTCGCCTTCGCCTCCAAGCCGCTCTACGACACGTTTTGCCGGGTAACGGGCTTTGGCGGCACAACTCAAATTGCGCAAGCCGCGCCGGATCGTATCAGTAATCGCGAAGTCACCGTTCGCTTCGACGCCAATGTTGCGAATGCGCCGCTCAGATTCAAAGCCAGTCAAACCAACCTGCCGGTTCAACTTGGCGCGCACAGCCTTGCTTTCTATGAGGTCACCAATACATCCTCCAGGGATGTGAGCGTGATTGCGAGCTATAATGTGACGCCGCACAAAGCCGGGCGATTCTTCAGCAAGCTGGAATGCTTCTGTTTTGAAGAGCGAATCATCAAGGCCGGCGAAACCAAGAAGCTGCCTGTGATTTTCTTCATCGATCCAGCCATGGAAGACGAAAGCAATGCGGATGATATCCGGACGATCACGCTTTCTTATACGTTTTTCAATACCGACGAATTTTCAGGTGCGACGAAAACGGCATCGCTTAACTGAACGGTTGCAGAATCCGTCAACAACGTTCTAAAAGCGCCTGAGATTGTAATAACCATTGCCGCAAGGGGTTCCCCGACATGGCCGACGACGTCAAACACGATTATCACCTCGTAAACCCTTCGCCTTGGCCACTGATTGGCTCCATTGCGGTGCTCACGCTCGCTGTTGGTGGTGTGACTTATATGAAAGGCCTGTTCGGGATCGAACAAGGCCAACTCTGGACGCTGGCGCCTGGTTTCCTGATGGTGATTTGGGTGATGGCCGGTTGGTGGCGCGAAGTCGTCAAGGAAGGCCGCACCGGGGATCACACCCCGATCGTCGAAATCGGTTTGAAATACGGCATGGTGCTGTTCATCGTTTCGGAAATCATGTTCTTCGCGGCCTGGTTCTGGAGCTTTTTCGAACTCGCCATCTTCTATCCGGCACGTGTCGGCGCGACATTTGATGCCGCCAGCCCCGTTTGGGAAGGGCTCAACGCCTTTGCGCAATGGCCTCCAACCGGTGTGACTACGTTTGACCCGTTCCATCTGCCATTGATCAACACGCTAATCTTGCTCCTGTCAGGCACCACAGTGACCGCCGCGCACCATGCGTTGGCTCATGACAAGATGGACAATGCGAAGTTCATGCTGATCATTACCATTCTCCTCGGTTTCGCATTCACGTGCCTCCAGGTTTATGAGTATTCTGAAGCTCAATTTACATTCGACGGCACCTTGTATGGATCCGCCTTCTTCATGGCGACCGGTTTCCATGGCGCGCACGTTGTCATCGGGACGATCTTCCTGACGGTTTGTCTGTTCAGATTGTATGCAAAAAGTATGACGGCCAAAAAGCATCTCGGCTTCGAGTTTGCGGCCTGGTACTGGCATTTTGTCGACGTCGTCTGGTTGTTCCTGTTCGCTTTTGTCTACGTCCTTCCGCACATCGTGCTGGGGCATTAGACACCGCAAAAAGCAACGAACAGTTTTGAAATAGTATTCTGAATTGGCGCCGTCATGTTTCACATGGGGCGCCAATTTGTTTTCCAGCGAGAGCCGACCCGGGGAAACGGAGCCCCGACACAATGATGTTTCGTCCGATGCCCGTTCTGACACTGCTAACCTTGGCCAGCCTGGTCATTCTGGTCATGCTGGGAAATTGGCAATATGAGCGCTATTCAGAGAAAATGGATGCGCCAAGCCCGGTAGAAGAGGCGCAGGCGAGCACGCGGCTAAGCATAGAGATCGATCAGACGCATCCTGGCAATGTTCAGCAAGTCTATGGGTTTGCGGATAGCGAGCCAATCTGGCGGCGATATGCGCCTGGCCGATTAGAAGGGACAGATGAGGTGGTCCTTGCAATGGTCGAGGCCACGGGCGGCCCGCAACCTGTCCCTGTTGCTATCTCTTCGTTACCGGAAACCGTCACTTTTGAAGGTCTCGTGTCTGCAAAGTCCGCCAGTTCGTCGGCCTTTGCGGGGCGGGACGACCCCGACGCGGATATTTGGTACACGCTCGACCCGGCGGCATTGTCTGATCGGTTGAACCTGTCAGCAACACCGCGCATGGCTGAGCCTGTATTGATGTCGGTCCGCAATGCCGATGATCTGACGCAAGTTCGTCAAACGGTAAATCCTTACGCCTTCGCCAAACCGGTCGATCCGTTGCCACCGGAGCGCCATTTTGGCTATGCTCTGACATGGTGGGGGATGGCGTTTGGACTGATTGGAGTGTATGTCGCGCTTCACCATTCGCGCGGACGCTTGAGATTTAAGAAGGCTTGAAGGCCATGAAATACATATCGACACGCGGCGGTGCCGCTCCCGTTGATTTTGTCGAAGCTTGTTTGACAGGGCTTGCCCCTGATGGCGGTCTGTATGTGCCAGAAACCTGGCCACAAATTCGTCCCGCATCTGCTGATGAATCTTATGTCGAGATTGCAACGCGCATACTGAAAGCTTTTGCCGGCGACGCCTTAAGTGACGCAGATGTTTCTGGACTTTGCGAACGCGCTTATGCCAGTTTTTCGCACGCGTCGGTGGTGCCGCTAAATCAAAGTGGTACCAACCAGTTCGTGATGGAATTGCATCATGGCCCCACGCTCGCCTTCAAAGACGTTGCGATGCAATTCATCGGTCAATTGTATGACCTCGTACTCAGCCGCCGCGGCGAGCGCATGAGCGTCGTCTGTGCCACGTCTGGCGATACAGGCGGCGCGGCAGCTGCCGCGTTTGCGGGTTCGAAGCAAGTCGACCTTTATATTCTTCACCCTGATGAACGTGTTTCGCCGGTTCAACGGCTTTTCATGACCACGACGGGCGCCTCGAACGTTCATAATCTGGCGGTTGATGGCGACTTTGATGATTGCCAGGCGCTCGTCAAAGCCATGTTCGCTGACAAAGCGTTCGCAGCAGATGTCAGACTATCCGGCGTAAACTCAATCAATTGGGCCCGTATCGCGGCTCAGTCGGTCTATTATGCCGCCGCCCAAGCCGCACTCGGTCCTGAGCGCCCAATACGTTTCGTTGTGCCGAGCGGAAATATGGGCGACGCGTTTGCCGGTTATGTCGCCGCGCGGTGCGGCCTGTTGGCTGGATTCGAAATGGTTTGCGCTGTGAACGAGAACAAGACGCTGGATACCCTACTACGTGATGGCCTGATGCAGCGGGAACAAGCGGTGGCGACCCCAAGCCCCGCCATGGACATATCTGTGCCGAGCAATTTTGAACGCCTCTTTTTTGAAGTAGCGGGTCGAGACGGTGATATCGTGCGCCGCACTTACGACCAGTATAAGCAAGCCGGTACGGCAGAGTTGCCAGACAATGCGCGTGGTCCTCTGAGTTGTACCGGTATTTCGTCGACCATGGTCAGCAATGCAGACACGTTAGAAGAAATGCAGCGGTTCAAATCTGATACAGGCGCTCTGATTTGCCCACACACCGCTGTTGGCACCGCAGCCGCCCGGCGTCTGCCAGCAAGCGAAGCCTGTACCGTTATTCTTTCGACCGCCCATGCCGCAAAGTTCCCGGAAACCGTGCTGGACGCGACAGGCGATCCGGCGCCGCTGCCGTCCAGGTGCCAGTCTCTTCGCGATCGCGGCGAAGTGTTCGAACGGACAGCGAATGATCTCGGCACAATCAAAGACCTCATTCGCACCAAACTGGTGGCGGAAGCTTAAGCGATGACAGCACCAATCGGCGAATGGCAATGGAATCGGGTCACGCAGCGTTTGTCACTGTCCATTGAACCGCCAGTGCTTGCCCGTCAGTTGTCGGGTGACTGGGCTTTGGAAGATCTCAGCAATATACTGGATGGGCTCAGCCGCCAGCGCCTGCGAAGCGGGCTGGAAACGCCAAATGGTGACGTCGCTTTGGAGCTGGTTACGGCCGAGGGGGGCACGGTACACCTTGCTGGCGCAATGATTGATCAGGAATGGTCGCGCGGCGTGATTCTCTCAGTCGAGGACGAAGCTTCCGAAGCTTCAGCGGACCTGGTCGAACTGCTACCTGTTTTTCAACCCATTGTGTGCTTGCGAAGCCGACGCGTCGAAGGCTTCGAAGCCTTGGCACGTTGGGGCGACGAGAAGGGACTCCAATCGCCTGTTGGTGATACTCAGGGCCTTGCGACGACCATGTTGATCCAAGCCGCTGATGCGCTGAATAGTTTCCGCAAAGTCGCGCACTTGGACTCGCTATTCGTTCAGGTCAATATTACCAGTCTCGATCTGGCGGATGGCCAATTGGTCGATCTGATATCGGCACTCCAGAGCGGACATGGCTTAGCGCCGCGATCCATTCGACTTGAACTCACAGAGCAGGATGCCCTTCGAGATACTGAGCAGACGCTCAATCGCTTGCATGAATTACGCGCCGCCGGGGCCGGTATCGTGCTGGATGATTTTGGTTCAGGCCACTCATCCTTTCAATGGCTGGCAGACTTACCCGCCGATGCGTTGAAAGTGGATGCGTCGCTGATTAAGCAAATCGATAATCCGCGCGTGGAAACCATTCTGGAGGCGCTGACTTTGATGGCGCGCCGGTTGGGCATGACGTCTACAGCCGAGGGCGTTGAGGACGAATCAATCATGGCGCGCCTCCGGACACTCGGCTTTGATCACGCTCAGGGCTTCGCGCTTGGGCGTCCGATTTCGGTCAACCAGATGGAACGATTCCTAAAAGCCTAGGCGCCGAGATCGATTTCGAGAGACGAAATCGCATGCACGAAATTGCTAGGGGCGAGGGCGCCTTTGCCTGTCCATTTAACCTCAGGGAAGCGTCTCAAGATATTCCGATATGCGGTCTCGAGCTGCATGATCGCAACGCGCTTGCCGAGACAGACATGCGGCCCATTGCCGAATGCGAGATGCTCATTGGCGTTGGCGCGCGCGATGTCGAATTGATCAGGGGAGTCGAACTTAGCCGGATCGCGATTTGCGGCGGCATAATACATCACAACCTTATCGCCTTCGCTTAATTTTTGGCCGCCCAATTCGGTGTCTTGAGTGACGGTGCGGCGCATATACGTCACCGGGCTGACCATGCGGATGGCTTCATTCACGAAATTCGGAAAATGTGACTCGTCTGCTAGCAATTTGGCACGCTGATCTGGAAACTGTGTCAGCAATTTCATCGTGCCTGACAATGAGTTGCGCGTCGTATCATTGCCAGCAAACACGATGAGCAGCCAGGATCCATCGAGAAATTCATCGGATAACGGTTCACCATCAATCTTGGCATTGGCGATGGCTGAGAGCAGATCATTCTTTGGATTTTTTCGACGCTCCAATAATTGGTGGCGTCCATAATCAAACAGAGCCTGAATCTCGTTCATGAATTCCATGATCTGTTCAGGCGTTACATTGCCGAGCCCCTCTTGCAGGGCTTGGTACTGCGAGTTTTCCAGGAAATGCATCCAGTGGACCAGTTTCGGTCGGTCTGCTTCCGGAACGCCAAGTATCTCGCAAAGCGTGAACAATGGCAGTTCTGCGGAGAATGACTCGACCATATCCACAACCGGTCCTTTGGTCTGCATATCGTCAAGCAAAGCGTTGACCTTGTGGTTCACCTTTTTCTTCAACTCAGCGACAAAGTCTGGACGGAACCAGGCCATATGCTCCATACGCAGAGGCGTGTGGTGCGGACGATCCAGATTGATGAGGGAATTCAGAGAGGAGGAATGGAGCAAGGGATGCCGCGGCGTATCGGCCATACCATATGTCATCAATATGCCGCCCCGCTGAGACGAATAAGTCGCCGGATCGAGTTCGACAGTCTTGATTAAATCATACGAGGTCAGCGCCCAGAAGCCCCTCGCGACCTCTTCGGGATGCCACATGATGGGCGCTTCGCGGCGCATTTGTTCAAAGGCGTCAAATGTGTAGCCGCCATTTCGCGAGAATACTTCTGGATCGTGCAGCGGCACAGGCGGCGCCAAGTCGTAGATAGGGGGATTGGACGGCGGCGCTGGCGCCACATCTTCTTGATACGTCTCGGTGACATTCTGAAAGCCCATGGCTTCACTCCCTTTCGCAAATTACGGCCGCTCTATGGAGCCGATTGCAACGTTTCCTCTGGGCCGTTCTTTTGCAGCCTCTTAGGTAAGTTAGCTCATCGCTTGCGTCTGTGAAGTCGTGACCCCACGGGAGCTTTTCGCTGTTTCTCTTTCATCTCGATCTCAACCGGAAGATGCTTGTCTGGAATCGCGTCTTTCAGGGTCTCGCGCAATAGTTGCGCCGGGATCTCTTCGACCGCGCCTGGGCGCAAATCGCCGAGCTCAAACGGGCCATACTGGGTTCTGATCAGCCGGTTCACTTGCAGGCCGAGATGCTCCATGGCTTTGCGAACTTCTCGGTTCTTGCCCTCGGTCAAACGCACATTAATCCAATTGTTAGAGCCGGTCGCGCGCTCTAGTTCCGCTTCGATCGATGTGTAGCGTGTGCCGTCATCAAGCGTGATGCCGCCCTTTAAAGTATCCAGCGCATCTTGCGTGATCTCGCCATGTGCGCGGGCGCGGTAATGGCGGACAAAGCCTGTCTTGGGCAATTCCATCGCACGCGCTAGACCGCCATCATTGGTCAGCAGCAGGATGCCCTCTGTTGTCAGGTCGAGACGCCCGATTGTGATCGTGCGGGGCAGGGCTTTGGGAAGTTCTTCAAATATCGTGCGACGTCCTTCAGGGTCGGAGGTCGTGGTGATCAAACCGGACGGCTTGTGGTAACGCCACACGCGCACGGGTTCATGCGCTTTGACGCGTTTGCCATGTACCCTAATGTCTTCTCGCCCGGTGACCTTGAACGCTGGCGTGGTCAACTTGCGGCCATCAACCCGTACCTCACCGCGCTCAATCATCGCCTCGGCTTCACGGCGTGAGGCGATGCCCGCCCGGGCCAGGTATTTCGCGATTCGTTCTCCGTCACTCCAGTCCGGGTCGACGCTCGTTTTGCGACGAGGGGGTCTGCGGCGTTTGGAATTGCGGTTCGTCTCTCGACGGTCCGTCATACGATCGTCTCCTAAGTCGCCTGCAATCCGAAAACCGGAGCAAGGATAGCAAAGCCTAGAGCCAATTCCATTGGAATCCAAACAGGAATGAGACCATTTGCGCGATTTTCAGTCTTATCCATGAGCAAAGATAGAAACCGCCCGATCCCAGCGCCAAGCCAACCCATCGCGATCGGGAAGACCGCAAACACTTTATAGGGCAAGCCGAGCGCGTCCTGCATCACAATCATCAGGGCCGACAAGTGAATGAGCAAGAGCAATCCACCATAAGTCGCTCTGAACTCCGAAAACCCGCCTGGCTTTTCCGGATCTGGGTCAGCGGTGAGCCGCACCACGCCCGCGGCCCATTTAGGCGCAAATAACGAGCCGAGACCCAAGGCCGCGCAGAATCCGAGGGCAATGATTGAAATAAGCTCGTAAATGGGCGGCATAACCGGCTCCTTGAAATATCGGCTTTGATTATAGGGCGTCGCGGAGGTTTGGACAGGGACTAGAGGATGCCAGCCTCGCGCCAGGCCTCCTTGGGCCAGCGTCTATGCTGCCAAAACCATTGTCCCGGATTGGCGCGGACTTCTGATTCTATGAAGGCCGTGATGCGTTCTACGCAGGCTCTCAGGTCGGCATCATCATCGCCCGTTTGTTCAGGATAGTAGGGTTCATGCACGATCACTTTGAACCGAGCGGGGCCGGTCCGGCGGGTTGAAATGTTGACGATCGGGACTTTGAATTTCAGTGCAAGTCGCGACGGACCGGGCGCTGTCATCGCATCATATCCAAAAAATGGAATGGCGAGACCCTGATTAAATTTCTGATCATTCATCAGCGCCGCACTCCTTCCCTGACTGAGTGCACGCATCAATTCGCGTGTGCCGAGCCCCTTCGGCGTCAAAACCCCGATACCATAATCATGGCGCAACTTGTTGAGCTTTCGATCAATGTGAGGATTGTTGAGCGCGCGGTACGTGATCAGGCAATCTAAGGGTCGCCGACAAATAGCCGCGGCCATGACTTCCCAATTTGCGAAATGGCCTGTCGCAATGATCGCGCCTTGGTCCGACGCCTCGATCGCATCAAGGTGTTCGGCGCCCACCACTTCGACCCGATCGCCAGTATAAGGATCTATGCTCGGCAAATGTGGCAACTCGCCTGCGGTCCGTCCGGCGCTTTCCCACGATTGTTTCGCGATCTCGTCACGTTCCGCTTCAGAAAGATCCGGGAAGGCGAGTTGCAGGTTGCGTTTTACGGTCTTGTTTTGAGAAAAAAGCGGCGCGATGGTTTTCATCAACCAACCAAGAAAATTCGATGCACGGTCCGGCCCCAGCGCTTTCATAGGCGCCCAATAAATCACGTCCCAGGCGATTGATTCGATGCGCCACATCATCCGCTGACGAAAGGTCGAGCGATTATCAATGTCCTTAGGACGAATATATTGTTGCTCAGTCTCAGTCATGGCGACGGGCATTGATCACATCCGCGAGTAAATTGTCGAGATCTGTCTCTCGGTCGAACTGCACCTCAATGGGGAGATAGGTGACGCCTTCGCGCATCTCGGCAGGCAGGCGCACATAGTCTTTCTCGGTGGTGATCAGTTGCGCGCTGTGGTCGTTGGCGAGGCGGTGCAAGTATTTCATGTCAGAGGTTGAGAAGGCGTAATGGTCCGGGAAAGGAACCGAATCGCGGAGATCGACATTCAGCGCGACCAGCGTGTCGAAGAATTTTTCGGGACGGCCAATACCCGCAAATGCCACATACCGCCCCGATGGTGGATTTTCAGTGGCTGTTATCTGGCCACGATAGAGCGGCAAACCAGAGTCGTGAAGAATAAGCGGCTCTCCGCTCTCACCCATAACGATGATCGCGTCAGCGCGGCGCAAACCATCCTGAACGGTTTCGCGCAAAGGCCCTTTGGGAATGACGAAGCCATTGCCGAACCCGGCCTTTGCATCGACCACAATAATGGAGAGATCTTTTACCAGACCAGGATTTTGATATCCGTCATCCATCAAGATCACATCCACGCCAGCTTCACTCATGGCCTGACCCGCAGCAGCGCGATCAATGCCGATCCAACTCTCTCCGGATGTCGACAGCATCAGGGGTTCATCGCCGACATCCACTGCCGAATGAATAGCGGGATCGACTTGTATCGGACCTTTCAAGCGCCCTTTATAGCCTCGGCTAAGGGTCGCCACACGAAGTCTTTGCGAGCGTTGGATCCGTTTGCGCAGGCCTGCCACGACGGGACTTTTGCCTACGCCGCCAGCGGTAAGGTTGCCGACACAGATGACTTTCGCAGAAACATTGAGTGGATCGGCGGCGCGGATTTTTCGGCGGGTTACTTCCGCATAGGCCCAGGCGAGAGGCGACAGTAAGACCCGCAAGAGCGGTGCGGCTTCGCGCGATTTGGGATCGATCTCCCGAGACCAGAACCGAGGCTCTCTCATGCGATCAGTTTCGCGCGCTTGAGCAGCGGCTCCAACGCTTCGAGCGTGCTCGACATCGGGCCGAGGGAATCGGCTTTCAGTGTTGTGACCATCTCTGCCGAAACTGGCAAAGCAGGGTAGGCGGCTACCAATTCGTCAACGTCGTGAACAATCGAAAACCCCTGTAAAGGCAGCAGACGTTTAGACAGATCCCGGAAATTGAAAATGCTGGGCCCGGTCAGGACGGGCTTGCCCAGCTGCAGAGCTTCCAGCGGATTGTGTCCGCCTACGCCGGGGGCATGACCACCGCCCAAATAGACCGTGTCACTTAACCGGTACCACAATCCCATTTCCCCGATTGTATCTGCGAGCAGCACCTCCGTATCGGCCGTCAATGCGCCGCCTTCCGAGCGGCGAGAAATGGCCGCCCTAGTCATTGATAGGAGCGCATCCACTTCATCTCCGCGATCTGGATGTCGCGGGGCAATGATCAGGAGCGGGCGTGGATCCATTTTCATCCAGGCGTCAATCACAATCGCTTCTTCGCCAGCATGTGTCGACGCAGCAAGGAGAGTCGATCGACCGCCGATTGACTGTTTCAACGCCGCCAATTCATCTTCGTCCACTGAAGGAGCGGGGAGGGCTGACTTGAGATTTCCGGGACAAAATTACAGGCGTATCGGATAACTCGGTGAGTCCCGTTTTGGTCTGCATATCCGCGGCCACCAAAAGATCGAAGCTTGCAAACACTTTATGTGCCGTCTTTCGCCAACGTAACCAACCGAGAATGCTCTTTTCCGTCATACGTGCATTGATCAACGCGGATGGAATTTCCCTGGCATCCAATTGCAGCAAAAGATTAGGCCAGATTTCTCCTTCGGCGATAATCGCGATGGAAGGGCGCCAATGATCGAGAAAGCGTCTCGCGCTGTTGGCTGTATCCACCGGCGCCATCTGTTGCAGGCATTTGCGTGTTTGCAGGTGTTTGTCGGTTGTAAAAGCATCCCGGATCAACCGCGCTGCGGTTTGCGTCTGGCAGGTGAAAAGAAAGGCGGCAGTCGCGTCCTTGGTCGCAATCAGTCGTCGCGCCAATTCAAGCTGAACTTGCGATTCGCCAACACTCGCCGCGTGCAGCCAGATCAACGCGCCATCAGCGCGATCCGGCAAATCCCGTGCGAACCGTTCCGAAATTCGCGCGGCATCCTCTTTTCCGGATCTCGCCCGTCGACGAAATAACGCGCCCAAAAAAGGCGCGATCAAGGTCGTCATCGTTTTGTATAGGAACAGTCCGAACGGCATTGCGATTCTATAGACTGATTGTGGGCACCAGGCCCAGTGTCAGTTTCAGCCCACGATAGAGCTAATGAAACTGCTATTTGGAACCGGTGCGATTGACTCCTGACTATCGTCAGAGTCCGGCGAAACCGAGAAACCCATCCAGGCCAGAATAATAGCGACCGTGAATTTTTGTATGGCAACGAGCAGAGCGATCATAATTAACCCCTTAACTTATCGAATATCATTAAACCAGAATCGTCTTAACGAAAAGAGGCGCGGTTCGAATTAATTGCACAAAAGTGCGATTCTCTTCACACGTTTGCGCCGGGAGTATCAGATGCAGATTGATTTAGAGCACTTGCTCAACATGACCGGGGGAGACGTCGATCTCGCGGATGAGGTCTTGGATATTTTCCGGAACCAGGCGGACATGTGGGGCCGGATGCTCGATGCTGACCTCGAACAGACGCAATGGGCAGATGCCGCGCACGCGCTCAAAGGCGCTGCATTGAGTATAGGCGCGAAAGACTTCGCAACGTCTTGCGCAGAAACTGAAACCCTCGGGCGTTCTGACGCGCCTGTTTCTCGCATTGCAGCTGCGGCGGCCTTGTCCGGATTGAAAGATGGCTTGTCACAGACCATCGAAGCGTGCGCACGCGCCAGCTATGAACTATCCAAGCCTGGTTTGAGGCGATCAAACGACTCAAACTCATAAGCAATACAGCGATCAATGAGCGTACGCCAAACCGGTTCCGCAATCGCTGATGACAAGCCTTGGTTTTCGGCTTCGGCTTTCACTTTCGCAACGACATCTTCAATACGTGGGCGATCGAGAACCGACTTTCTGGCGCCTTTGATACGGGCGGCGGCGTCCATGAAAGACTGACGTTCGACCAGCAAGGCGACGAGCAGACGATCAATCCGATCAACTTCATGGCGGACATCCGCCATAGTTTCGGCGGTATCGCGCGTGTGATATTGCGTCGCTCGGTCTTTGATAGAATGCGGCATGGGCTCGACCCTTTGATTTCCTATCATATGTGGCGTGTATCGACAGAAGGCGATGCGGTCAGGCGCCGCGGCTGCCCTTTGTTCATGCAATAGGCCTTCCGACTCACCGTCGAAAGGCCTCGTCTACAGTGCAATTATAAATCAGCGTTCGGTAAAGCTCGGAATGCGCGCCTGAATACGGCTGCTACGCGCGGCTTCGACTTCGGTTATCAGCGCCTGCACTTCCGGATCATTCATGATTTCAGCCAACTGCCCGATCGCCTTAAGTTCGCTGGCCGTTGCGCCGCTCTGAACGCCGAACAGTCCAAGACCTGGCGTGACTTGCGGATAAGTCACAACGCGAACCGTCACATCGTCCTCGATTTCGGCAAGGCTTCTGGCTTTGGCAATCGCTGCGGTGAGGCCGCCTAATTCATCAACCAGTCCATTATTGATGGCGTCTTCGCCGCTCCAAACCCGGCCACGAGCGACGTCGTTGACTTGTGACAAACTCAATCCACGGCCTTCGCTGACCAATTCAGTGAACCGGGCATAACCACGCTCCAGCCAGGCGCGGATCATGGTGCGCTGCTCATCCGTAAAGCCTTCAGTGGTTGAGAATGCTCCGGTAAATGTACCGCCAACCTTGATCGATTCAGCATTGATGCCGATGCGGGCCAATCCCTCTTCAATTGCGAACTTGCCACCGAAAATACCGATGGATCCCGTAATCGTGGTGCGGTTTGCGATAATCCAATCAGCGCCTGTCGAAACATAGTATCCGCCAGAGGCAGCGACCGATGCCATCGAGACGATGACCGGCTTCTGTTCTTCTTCTTGGATGCGCTCAATCGCGCGCCAGATCTGATCGGACGCTGTCGGAGAGCCGCCTGGGCTGTCGACGCGGAAAACAATCGCCTGGACATCTTCGTCGCGGCCCGCCTCGAGAATGGCGGCGGCGATGGTATCGGAGGCAAAGCCATTGCCTTCTTGTAGCAGACTGCCACCAGCATCACCGCTTACGATCGGGCCCTGGCCACCGACAATTGCAATCACCGGTGCGTCGAATTTTGCGGACGGCACAGAATAATCGCCAATATCAATTGAGATGGCATCCTCACCCGCACGCGCCAGCGCTGCGTCATAAGCATCTTCGGGCCAGCCCAGATTGGTAACAAAATTGACCTCGAGCAATTGGTCGGCACTCAATGGTGTCGATTCGAGGACCGATTGCGCTTCAGCGACGGACATGCCTCGATCGGCAGCGATATCGGCGAGCGATACCGTCCACAAAGATTCAGCCAAGTCCGTCATCGCCTCGAGATGAGGCGCAGTATAAGTTTCTTCCTCATACGTGTTTGGGGCATTCTTATACTCGTGCAGCGCCTCGAATTCAGGCGTGACCGAAATGTTGTCGAAGAGACCTTTCATGAAAAGCGTCTCCAGCGCCAAGCCACTCGCGATCAAATCGCTGCCCGGCTGCATCCAAATTTCATCCGACGTCGCAACGGCGCGATAGCTGGACGGCCCGCCGCCATAGGTTCCCTGGCTATGCGTAATCACAAACTTGCCTTCGCCTTGCAGGTTTTTCAGAGCATCGCGGTACTCTTCGGCGCGGGCTGACCCGATACCAAACTCACTGCCGCGAATATAGACGCCTTTGACCTGATCGTCAGACGCAGCCGCATCCAGCTTGGTGATGATATCAATAAACCCGGTGCCACCACCGAACAGAACTTCAGGTCCGGAGGATGGCGCCTGATCAGAATATCCATAGCGCAGGTCGAGGGCGAGGACGATCGGATTGCCATCATCCTGACCCGTGGCCGGGCCGGACGCAGAACTGATGGCGTCATTAATCGCGAACTGGATCAAGGCCATCCCTACAAAGAAGAGTAGGAATAAGCCGATGATCGACCCGATGACAGCACCGCCAAGCGAAGCAAAAAACGTTTTCATAGGAGGAGGGCTCCAAATCTTTTCTTATCGGATAACGATATGGGCGTTAATATACCGTTTGTCAAAACACAAAGATCACATTGATTGGTCTCATTGTAACAAAGGCGCCAGATGCGCTGAGCCCGATATCTAAAATAGCAGCTGACTTTCACACCGCGGCGATTTGGGTGTTGCAACCCGAAATCGGATTGGTTATGTC
>JBCCDZ010000031.1:0-17745 GCA_039030525.1 Pseudomonadota bacterium
GTTCGCCTTAATGGGCGAAGAAGCCTTACCATTACGCACGTTTCGGGATTCTGTTCAGGTCGAGGTGTCGCGCATTGGGCAAGCCATCGCATTGGCGCAATCGATAAGCCCGATCACTGTGGTTGCCGGCGGAATCGGATCGCTCCTTGCTGGACTGTTTGGCTTTATCGGCTTCTTTCGGCGCCGATAAGCGCAATCGTGCTGCCCATAGAGGCTCTGACACCCTTGAACTAGGCAAGATCGAATAAGTCTGAAACAGTATTACAAAACCAATATTCATCACGCGAAGGGACACTTCATGCGCTTGAACAAATTATTCTCAGGGACGGCGATCGCATTCGCGCTGATCCTTTCAGCATGTGGCGGCGGTGGTTCAGGCGGCGATGATACTTTGACGCTGCGCCGCGGCATCTCAGCGAAAGTCGACACGCTCGATCCGCACCGATCCTCGGCCGCGTGGGAGAATATTATTATTGGGGATATGTTTCTTGGTCTGACGCAGCATACTGCAGACGGACAAGTGATACCGGCCATGGCCGAGTCCTGGACCACGAGCGACGACGGTTTGGTCTGGACGTTCAACTTGCGTGAAACAACATGGTCGGATGGGGTGCCGCTGACGGCAGAGGATTTTGTCTTCGCGCTGCGCCGGATCCAGGATCCGGCCATCGCTTCGCAATACTCTTCGTTGCTGTACATTATCAAGAATGCTCAGGCCCTGAACGAGGGTCGCGTCGCGCCAGAAGAACTCGGCGTACGGGCGATTGATGAACGAACTCTCGAACTCACGCTGGAGCAACCGGCGCCTTATCTCGAAGGCTTGCTGACGCACTACACGACCTACCCAGTGCCGCGGCACGTTGTCGAACAATTTGGCGAAGCCTGGGTGCAGCCTGATAATATTCAGGTAAATGGCCCTTATAAGTTGGTCTATTGGGTGACCGGCGATCAATTGGTGACTGAAAAGAACCCGGCTTTTTATGAGGCGGACACATTGTGTTTTGAACGGGTCAGCTATTTCGAGCTGGAAGATCTTGCCGCCGTGGAGCGTCGTATTGAAGCGGGTGAGCTCGATATCAACAATGCGTTTGATGGCGGCCGCAAAGCCGAACTGGATCGTCGCTTGCCCGGCTGGGCGCGCACGACGCCAGGCCTGCTAACCACTTATTGGAGCTTCAATTCCAGCGAAGCGCCGTTTGATGATATTCGGGTTCGCAAAGCGCTGTCCATGGCGCTGGATCGCGAATATTTGGTCGAGAACGTGCTGACCCCGGGATTTGTCCCTGCTTATAGTTTTGTGCCGCCTGGTATCGAGAATTACGAAACCGACCGACCTGAAGTTTCATGGAAATCGCTGAGTCGACCCGAGCGGTTGGAACAGGCGCGGTCGCTATTGGAAGATGCCGGATATGGCCCGGATAATCCTCTGCGGTTCGAGTATAAGCACCGCTCGACCGATGATAATCCAAAAGCGGCGCCGGTCGCCCAGGCGAATTGGAATGACATTGCGCCTTGGGTGGACGCACAGATTCTTCGCCAAGATACGAAAGTGCTGTACGCAGACCTGCGCCAAGGAAATTTCGAAGTCTCTGATGGCGGATGGCTGGCGGATTATAATGACCCACTCAACTATCTGTATCTGCTCGACTCTGATACCGGGCAACAGAATTATGGCAATTACTCCAATTCTGAATATGACCGCCTGCTGGAAGCCGCCAGCCAGGAACGCGATTTGGTCATGCGCGCGGAACTGTTTGCCGAAGCGGAAAAAATCATGCTGGAAGACCATCCGATCACGCCAATGTGGTTCCAGGTCACCAAGAATCTGGTGGATCCAAATCTGGACGGATGGGCTGAAAACGCGGAAGACAATCATCGATCGCGCTGGTTGTGTCCGGCAGACGCGCCTGAGGAGGCCGCACCAAGCGAGTAGACGCAGGTTCGGGGAGGAACATGTCGATTGAACTCGAAACCGCTGGGGGCGCCTCCGTTGGGGGGCTGACCACGCGCCAGAAAGCCGATCTGGCTGAGCAACCGTGCCGCAATTGCGGAGAGATCGTAACACACCGCTATTGTTCCAATTGCGGCCAGCTCGCGGCGAGCTTTCACCGCCCGATACTGTCACTGATTGGAGAAACCATCGGCGATACGTTTACGCTGGATGGTCGGTTGGCCCGCACGCTTCCCGTGCTGATGTTCCGACCCGGCCGGCTGACGCGCAATTATACCGAAGGCAAACGCGCGCGTTACGTGCCGCCATTCAGATTGTTCCTCCTCGCCAGTCTTCTATTCTATCTCGTGCTGTTCGCGTTGGTGCCGCCTGGACAATATATCAACGTGGATGACGAGACGCGCGCCGAGATCACCGCGAGCATTACGGATGGGGAAGCGGAAGAGGCGGTGGAACTGGTCCAAGAGACTGCGCGCGAACGGCTCGACCGGGCCAATATCCACGTAGACGCCCCGGAGTCGGTTCAGGCGGACATTGAAAACCAGATCGTCGCGGTGCTTGAAAACCAGGACCAGTTCGCGGCGCAGCTCGAGAACTGGTTGCCGCGTTTGAGCATCTTGATTGTTCCCTTGACGATTTTTGCGCTGACTATGCTGCATGTCTGGCGGCGTAGCCTGTATATTTACGATCATGCCATCCACGCGCTGCATCTACATTCCTGGATCTATCTAACAGGAGCGTTCCTGATGCTGGCCGGGCCATATCTACCCGGCATCGTCTTGTGGATGTTTCTGATTGCTTTCTTTATCTATGTCTGGCGGAGCTTGGCCGTCGTCGGTACCACCGGCATTTTCATGTCCGGGTTCCGGTTT
The DNA here is from genome assembly GCA_039030525.1 of Pseudomonadota bacterium. Taxonomy (GTDB): domain Bacteria; phylum Pseudomonadota; class Alphaproteobacteria; order Caulobacterales; family Hyphomonadaceae; genus Henriciella. The sequence goes on from JBCCDZ010000031.1 coordinate 2,824, forward strand.
TTCTTACTGCTGATTTTCTGGCAAATCGTGATCACTGCGATCATTCTAACCACCGTTATCGTCAGCGGGTTTGCGGTTCAGGCGTAACCGAGCTCCGTTCAACTTCATGAGAAATCGTCCGATCCCAAACCTGTCAGATGCCCAAAAAGACATGGTTCGGGCGCTCGTTTTGTATGAGGATGAATTTGTGTTGGCGTTCGACAAGCCATCAGGCTTGCCGGTTCAGACGCGCGGCAATCGCGGGACCTCGCTCGATTTCCTGTTATGGGCTTTTGCGCGCTCGAATGGCAAGCGGCCGCACCTGGTGCACCGCATTGATGCGGGCACATCCGGGCTGGTGCTCGCAGCCAAGACCAAGCCGGCTATGACTTTCTTGTCGACAGAATTTGCCGAACGGCGGGTCAGCAAAACCTATCTGGCTTTGGTTGGCGGCGTTTTGCCAGAGGCAGATCATGGCGTTTGCGACGTGCCACTGCTCAAAAACGGGCGTAGTGTCGCCCCGGCCAAACCCGGGCAGGGCGGTGATCAAGCGCTGACCCACTGGCGGGTTCTGTCTCAGCAACGGGATTGCGCGCTGATACAGGCGCAACCTCATACGGGGCGCATGCATCAGATCCGGGCGCATTTCGCTGCTATGGGATGCCCGATTATGGGAGATAATATTTATGGCGATGGAGCGCTTTCGGCCGAGCGCCTAATGCTGCACGCAGCGGCGCTAGAGATCACACTGCCCAATCAAGAAAAACGGGCGCTCGAGGCGCCCGTTCCTGAAGAGTTTGAAGCTAAGCGCCAAGCGCTTGAGCTTTAGCCCGCGTTGCCCAGCGCCACAGACATCGGCGCGCCAGGTCCAAGATCGAACCCGAGAAACGTCCAGGCGACGACCAGTAATATGCAGCTGATCAGCATCCAGACCGAGTAAGGCAACATGATTGCCGTCAAGCTGCCGAGGCCAAAACTGCCGACCCAGCGCCTGGCGAAGACCAGGATGAGGGGGAAATAGACCATCAAAGGCGTGATAATATTCGTCGCACTGTCGCCGACACGATAGACCGCTGTGGCGCCATCTGGCGAAACGCCCAACAGCATCAACATCGGCACCATGACGGGCGCGAGCAAAGCCCATTTCGCGGACGCGGAGCCCACGAACAGATTGATGATGGCTGAGAATAGCACGATCAAGCCGAGCAGGATTGGCAGCGGGAGGCCTGAACTTTCGATCGCCGACGCGCCGTGCACAGCGCTGATGAGACCGAGATTTGACCAGCCAAACATCGCTACAAAGTGCGCCGCCGCGAAGGATAGGACGAGATAATAGCCCATATCCTTCATCGCTTCTGACATCATGTCGACCAGATCACGATGGTTCTTAATCGTGCCAGCCGCAGCGCCATACGCCCAACCAGCAGCCAGGAACAGAACCAAAAACCCGCCGACCAGGGATTGGAATAACGGTGCTGCGCGTTGATACCATTCCAAGCCTTCCGTGCCTTCGCCATCGAGCCAGAGCGGCGTCCCGGGACCAGCGGTCATCAGCGCCCATAGAGCCAAAACGCCAAGTACAGCCAGCCCGGCATTGCGGAGGCCTTTTTTTTGTTCCGGCGAAAGTGGCTTATCTTCATTGCTGTAGCTGTCAGCATCTGCGCCTTCAGACGGGTTCCACTTGCCAAGGCGCGGCTCAATAATGCGATCGGTCACAAACCAAATGATCGGCAGATAGATCAGCAACAGCGCGACGATGAACCACCAATTGCCAGCGATATTTGCATCATAGCTTGCGTTCAGTATCTCACCGGCTTCTTCGGTAATGCCATATAGAAGAGCATCGAGCTGGCCCGGAAAGAGGTTGGCTGAAAATCCGCCTGAAACCCCAGCAAACGCTGCAGCAATACCCGCCAACGGATGCCGTCCCGCAGATGCGAAAAGCACCCCGGCCAAAGGAATAAGCACGACATAGGCTGCATCGGCTGCGTGGTTGCCCACCATGGCCACCAGCGCGACCACCGGTGTCAGCAAAAAGACGGGCGCACCGCGAACTGCTGACCGCATTGCACTGGCAAATAAGCCTGAGCGTTCAGCGACGCCCGCACCGAGCATCACCACCAGAACGTAGCCGAGTGGATGGAAGTGAGTGAACGTCTTCGGCATCTCGACCCAGAGACGCTGGATGTTCTCAGCGGCGAGCAAGCTGACCGCGCTGATAATGCCATCACTACCAATGCCAAAACGCGCTTTCTGATTATCGGGCATGCCGCCCAAAACCTGATCATTTAGCTGTGCATTGACGCCGAGCATCGCACAGATGACCGAGATGATGACCAATGCAATGATGAAATAGGCAAACAAGAAAACCGGATCCGGCAATTTATTACCTGTCCGCTCGACCCAGCCGAGAATTCCTTTGGTCTGCTCTTGCTCTGCGGCTTCCGCCATGCCCGCTTCTCCCAGTGTTTTGAATGTTCATTCCGATCTAGACTGGACCTGATGGGCTGGCAATCTTGCCGTTGCAACCAGTTTCCTTTGGACGATTGATTCTGTCTTTTGTCGCCTCTCCGCGCCGGGTAGCTTGTTGAAAAAACGATCTCTAGGCGGAAGGATTTGTCTGAATCGGCGCCTTTTTTTAGCATTGAGGGCAAAAACTACCAACTTGCAGTTGCCAGGATCATGTCACCTTGAGCCCGGACCCGCCAATGCTTAATTTGCCGGTGTCGTCCATTTCGGCGACAAGGGGAAATAGAGTGACGAGTACAATTGATAATCACTTAGGCAAACGGATCGCAGAAGCGCGGCAACAGGCCGGGATGATTGCGCGTGCGGTAGCCGAAGAGTTGGAGCTACCGCTTTCGACATATCAAGCCATGGAGCGCGGAGAACGTCGTATCAGCGCGCTTGTAATGGCCAAAGTATCACGGATTTATGGATTGCCGGTAGGTTGGTTCTATCAAGGCTTGCCCGGCCAGAGCTCGTTCGACCGATCGGTTAAAGGGTCGTCAATTTGATTTTGTGCTGGCTGGCGCATTGATCGCCATTTCTGCAGCGACACGCCGCAGGGCCGATTCAGCGGCGCCGAGACTAACTTCCAGATCAGAAAGCGTCTCTGGAGAAACGGGGCCTAAATCGCTCTTTACCCAAGCGATCGCGCGCAACATGTCAGCGACATATTCGATATCTTCGATGGATAGCTGAGTGTCCCCCATGTCTCCCTGTCCGCGCTACGAGCATCTATGCTTCTATATTGGTCAGATAATTTGAATACGTTTGCAAGCAAGTTTGAGCGATTTTTTGGATTTTCAACGCTTTACGTAGCGATTCTCAATAAAAAGCCGCGCCTTCACTCTCGAGCCTACTAAATATTATGTATGTGTCGGTCGAGTTCTGTGCGAATTCGCAGATTGGTTTTCGAAAACGAACGCTGACCGGTCTTTTCGGAACATCTCCAGCAGAGTTTCAGGCGATGCATAAGCGCAGAATATGTCTCCGTATGGTGCGCGGATAAGAGGCAGCCCAAGTCTGGATGTTTCCCGTGCCATCTCCTTGCGCCAGATATCGGTCGTGTTGTTTCCGATCATAACAGCAGCACTGATGCCTTCAAAAAAATTGTCTTTCAGCAACGGATCGTTCGCCAGGCACATATGAGTCTCATAATACAATTGCTGGGCGCTGATGTCCAAAGTCAGGCGCGCGCCTTCGATATAATCCGTGCGATTATTGTCGACATATTCAAGATCGCCCAGATTCTTTTCAAAGATATGCTTGTAGTAAGAGATTGGATCGCGCCGGATTAGTAATTTCATGCCTTGGATGGCAACACTCAGTCCGCTTTTGCTGGTGACGATTTGCTTTACCATATTGCGAAACCAGGGCGGAGAAAATGCATCCCAGATGGTTTGATTAAAGATCGGGTTCACAAATACAGAATGCTCTATTTCAGGGGCGATCTGCACGAGGCGGAAGGCGACTGGATTGGAACTGCCCACCGCAAGAAGCTTCACATTCGTCAGGCCAAGATCAGAAATCAATTTGCGGAGCATTGCCGCTTCAGCGATAGCGGTCGCGCCATTTTTCAAGGGCGCATCCTGCATCAAGACCGGCGGCAATCCTGATGAGAGACCATATCCTGCTCGTCGTACAAACACGACCTGAAGATCTTGCCCCCACATCAGGTCGCAAAATTCTGCAGATGGCGGGATCGGAAACTCGATCGAATGGAGCACCAAGAGCGGCGACCGGTGAGTTAGCGTTTCACCATAAATCATGACCTCGAACTGGCCGGTCCGATTCCCGATCGGAATGGTCTGAAAGTCTCGAGCTTTCATCGCACGTCATTCCAGATGTTTCGATCTGGATACTCGTGGCGCGCGCCGAAGCGATTCTCGTAACGAGATCTCATAACGAAGTAAGATCGCGCCAGTCGCCAGAAAGCAAGTTAATCATCTGAGTTGAGGTATGAAATTGTGCTAACGGCGCCCATGGCGGCAAAATATGCTCGGAAGGGGTGTAATTATCCAAAAAATACCTTCGATTGATGAGGCTAAGCTCTTGGTGGACTGAGCCCGAGTCCTTCTTCGGTGAAGCGTGATTAGTTCACATCGCTTTCGTCGCGAGGTTTCGCAGGCGTGAATGCTGGATGTAACGGCTCCGCAGGAACGCCTTCGTCTTTCAATTCGGCGCGTTCGTCAGCAGTGGTTTCTCCCCAGATTGGCTTGTGTGCGGTTTCACCGTAATGCATTGCGCGGGCTTCCGTGGCGAAGCCGTCGCCGACATAGTCGAAATTATCGGACACGTGTTGACGCGCTTGAGCCGCGAGTTTGCCAAACACTTTTTGTGGATCCGGCGGGTCGGATTTTTTGGTGCCGGAAACAGCAGGAGCCATGATCGCTTTGCTGACATTGGTTCCGTGACAGGCCAGGCACTCGACGAGGCCGTTCTTGGCTTGTCTATCATAGGCATCCGATGATGCGAACCACGCCTCGAATTCGGCGTCGCAGTCAGAGCAGATGAGTGCATATTTTATCATTTATGCAGTCAGTAATGCGTCCAGTTTACCAGATCGTTCAAGCGCCATCATTTCATCGCAGCCACCAATATGCAGGTCGCCGACAAAGATTTGCGGAAAGGTACGCGCGCCGCCTGATTTCTGGATCATCTCTGCTTTCTTCTGGGCATTCATGCCCGCATCAATGTGCGTCATCTCTACGCCTTTCTGCTTCAGCAGGTTCAAAGCGCGCGAGCAGTAAGGGCAAAATGCGCGCGTATAAATCGTGACATGAGCCATGTTTGAGGCGGTCCTTTTCGTCCGGTTCGCCCCTTATATGGTAAGGTCCGTCTCTCTTACAACGCGCGCCAGCACCAGCACATTGACGCGGGTTGCGCCGGCCCGCTTCAGGGCCTTTGTGCAGGCGGCGAGCGTCGATCCTGTGGTTAGCACATCATCGACCAGCGTTACCGTAGTGCCTTTGATTCGGCTGTACCGCGATTTTCGGACTTCGAACGCGCCCGCAACGTTTCGACGTCGCTGGCGCGCGGTCAACCCGCCCTGGCTTGGTGTGTTGCGTTTGCGCGAAAGCCCGTCAAGCAGAGCCAGCGTGCCGGTGCAACGCGCAACACCCTGGGTTAGCCAGGCGGCTTGATTGAAGCCGCGTGAGGCGAGTCTTTGATAATGCAGTGGAACGGGGACCAGCCAGTCCGTCTCCGGAAGTATATCGCGACCGGCAAGGGCCATCCAATTGCACATTGCGCGCAAACCATCGCGGTGCCCGGCATGTTTCAATTCCAGAATCGCCTGCCGCGAAATATCATCATAAGCAAGGGCCGCGCGGGCCTGGTCCCATTTTTGCGATTTTGCAGCACAAGCGCCGCACAAATTATCGTCACCAAGGTCGATGTCGAGCGGTAGAGCGCAGGATCGGCACCCAGTGCCATTGAGAAAGCTGAGCTCGGCTAAGTCGGCAGCGGCGAGTGGGCCATCGCCGCCATGTCGGTGTCCGGTGACAATGGAGCGATGCGGCCAGACAAAATTGGTCAGCGACCGTAATCCCGCCCTTGCGGAACGCGCTGTCCAATGCATATCGGAACCCATGGTGTCGTCTCCACCCCCCAAGCTGTTTGATCGTGCGCGTGTTGCCCGCAATCGGGACCGCGCATCGTCTGATTACAGACAGTATGCCTTCCTTAAGGGCAGGGAGTCGAATCAATTATTGGAAAGACTTAAAGACAGTCCTCGAAAATTTGAGCATGCCTTGGATTTATTTGCGCATGATGGACAGGCCAGCGAGGCGCTGATTCAGAGTGACCTGGTCGCGCAAGTCACCGCCATCGAAACATCCGCCCGCATGGTCGATGCGCTTCGGACCGCGGGTTTAAAGGCGCTGGTGTATGAGGAAGATAAGCTACCCTTCCAGCCAGCCTCTTTTGACCTGGTGGTCAGCATACTGTCGCTGCACTGGATCAATGACCTTCCCGGCATGTTGCAACAGATCAAAACTGTGCTGCAGCCGGATGGGCTTTTTCTCGCCTGTCTATTTGGCGGCGGTACGTTGACAGAATTGCGCACCGCCTTGATCGAAGCCGAAACCGAAATAACGGGCGGCATCAGTCCTCGCGTGTCGCCATTACCCGGGCTTCAAGATATGGCGGGTTTGCTGCACGGAGTAGGGTTCGCCTTGCCGGTTGCGGACCGGGATCGCGTTACGGTTCGGTATGAACACCCGATGCGTTTGTTGCGCGATCTTAAGGGTATGGGTGAACAAGCGGCGTTCGCAGTTCGTCCCGATCAAGCACGGCAACCCTTGTCGCGTCGCATATTGGCACGCATGTCAGAGATATATTTTGAGCGGTTCAGCGACCCGGATGGCCGCGTGCGCGCGAGCTTTGAGATTATCTGGCTCTCAGGATGGGCCCCGGCCGCCGGTCAACCAAAACCTTTGCGACCGGGTAGCGGAAAATTCAGCCTGGCCGATGCCGTTAAAAAGTCGGGAGCGCACCGAAAACCGGAAAAACCTTAAAAATTCAGACGTCTCTCATATCGCTGCGACAGTCCTGGGCGAGTCGACGCGAACACAACCTGGCGCTGTGACCTGTGGCAGAAAAGCCACCATACGAGACCTGCATACCCCCTATGCCAAGTTTAGCCCTAATCCGCGCACAATTGCGTTCCTATCTAGGTGTTCAATCGCTCAAAAGTGGCGTGAATACTGCAAGGAACCTCCCATGTTGAAGACACTGTTCATCTCGATTGCATTGGCCGCTTCAGCGCCTGTCGCTGTCGCTGCGCAGAACAATGTGAAGAGCGCTGAAGCGCTCGTAAACTCAGCCGCTGTTGATATTGCGCAGAGTGAAAAGACGCGCGTCGCGGACGCGGTTCTGTCACATATCGATACGCGCGCGATTGCCAGCTTTACACTCGGTCGTCATGGCCGCGCCCTGCCAGCTAGCGATAAAGCCCGATTTACCCGGGCATTTGAAAGCTTTTTGCGTCGCCAGATCGAGGCAAATGCGCATCAATTTGCGGGCGTCGAAGTGAATGTCGTGGATACATCCGCGCGTAACGCTCGTGATGCCATTGTCACCACCGAAGTGCGCAATAGTCGCGATGCCTTGAAAGTCCGTTGGCGGGTGATCGAGCGTGGCGGAAGTTGGTCAGTCGTCGATCTCGAAGTTGCCGGGATCTGGCTAGCGATTGAACAACGTGCGCAGGTCGCCGCGATCCTGTCTCGTCCGGGCGCCGATATTGAGGACGTGATCGCGCAATTTGGCTAAGCCTTTCGTGTCGCCTCGGTTTGGCTTAGGCGGTTGGCGATGATGGAATTTCTTTCACAATATGGACTGCTCATCCTGGCGCTTGCCGCGTGTGGATTGTTTAGCGGCCTCGTCGCTGGTCTGTTTGGGATCGGCGGCGGGGCTGTTATCGTTCCGGTTCTGATGATCCTGTTCGAGAGCCTTGGATTCTCAGAGACCGCCAGCCATGTCGCCATCGCGACATCACTGGCGACGATTATCCTGACTTCTGCGCGTTCTGTTATGGCGCATCATGAGCGTGGGGCTGTGGATTGGAGCGTTATCCGAACATGGGCGCCCTGGATTGTACTCGGGGCAATTGCGGGTCAGCTCGTTGCGGGTGAATTGTCCGCAACGGCGTTGAAAGCCTTCTTTGGCGTGATGGCCTACCTTCTCGCTGCGCAACTATTCTTTGGTCGTCCAAGTTGGCGCCTCGCTGATGATCTCCCTGGCGGGGCCGGTCGCGCCGGACTGGGTGCGGGGATCGGGACGCTGTCGGCCTTGATGGGCATTGGCGGCGGGACCTTCGGCGTTAGTCTCATGACGGTGTATGGCCGCGCCATTCATCAGGCCGTTGCCACTGCTGCCGGATTCGGCATTGCAATTGGATTGCCGAGCGCCCTTACGGCTGTCTTTGTCGGTTGGGGGCAGGCTGGTCTGCCGCCATTTTCGCTCGGTTACGTCAACCTGATCGCATTTGGCCTGATTTCGATATTCACAGTCGTTATGGCGCCTATTGGTGCGCGGCTCGCGCACAGTCTGGATGCTCAGCTTTTGAAGCGCTTATTCGCCATTCTGCTGGCACTGGTGGCGACAAAAATGATCTGGGATACTATTGTCGGATAATCATCCGATCGCCGCGAAACTCGTAAGAATAAAGCTCACGCAAGAAGCTCATGCCGAGTAAGGATTGTTGTAGGTCTGATCGCAGGACCATGGCGTCTACATTTTTGACATGAACCTGATTGATCTGGATCGAGTCGATTTTGACGCTGGCGCCCATCGTGATTCCACCGGCGGTGCGGATTTCCCAGCGATAGTCGAGCTGGTCCGGGCGCAGCCCCATTTTTTGGGCGTCCTTATAGGTCAAAGCGACGACGCTGGCGCCGGTGTCGACCATGAATTCTACGCTGGACTTCTTATTGACCAACGCCCGGGTCCAGTAATGGCCATCAGGGCGAGAGCGTATCGTCGCCATGCGTCGTGCAGAGTTTTCAGGCTGAGCATCCACTGCCAGCGAGGCGACATTCGGTGTTGATTCTGATTCAGCGGGCGTTGCGGTCGCGAGTTCTGTTTCAGCCTCATCCAGTTTTGGATTGAGGTAGAATGAGATGATCGCTGCGACGCCACCTGCGAGTAAAAATGTTGAGACGATGTGCGAGGTTCTCATGAGATGGCGCTCAGTTTGCCGATGCTCCGCAAGTGCTGCATACGCTCAGGCAGTGTTTCCATAACGGCACGACGCCCTGCATCATCAAATTGCATCCAGCCGCCAATCTCTTTCAGACTGCGTCCACAGCCCAAGCACAGCCCTGTTTCGCCATCAACGGCGCAAACTTTTATGCAGGGGCTTTCTATGTCTGGTCGGGCCATATTTGTCATCCTATACAGATATCATCAAAATATACTTGCGACACTTTTATCAAATTACCAGATCGAGAATTGACTTGCGCTTTGAAATAAGGGCGTTTTATGGGCTCTCAAGCAAAAAGGAATCGACGTGCCGGAAGTTGATCCAGCCACACGTCCGCTAGATGACGTTCGAAAACTCGCCATGCAGCCGATTGAAACTGATCCGGCGGCCGCGCAGCGCGTCTATGACGCCTTGCTGGATATGGGCCGGGAAGGCGATTTCGGAAAGCTTGGCGAAGGTGCCGCGTGGCTGGCCGAATGGCAAAAGCGCTATCCTCCACGCTTGGAGAATCCAACACTGGCAGTTTTTGCTGGATCGCACGGTATTTCCCAGAATGGCGTCACGCTATCATCGAATGAAAGCACTCGGGAAAAAGTCGATGCGATGAAAGACGGACGAGCGCCGCTTTCCGCGATTGCGACCCAGGTCGAGGCGAATATCCGGGTCTTTGAACTCGCCATCGACAAGCCTACACCAAACTTTTCTGAAGAAGCGGCGATGACCGAACGCGAATGCGCGGCGACAATCGCATTTGGTTTTGAATCCCTGGAAGGCAATCCAGACCTGGTCGCGCTAGGCGTTGTCGGGGCGGGTATTGGCACGTCCGCGGCGGCGGTTGCATGCGCACTATATGGCGGTGCACCGGAATATTGGGTGCGACCGGGGCCACAAGTTCCAGCCGAAATGAACAAGCAGCGTGTGGCGATTGTCAGCGAAGCCCTGCGCGTGCATCGCGGTCACCTGTCAGATCCGTTAGAAGCCTTACGTTGCCTCGGCGGACGCGAGCTTGCAGCCTGCGTTGGCGCCATCATCGCAGCGCGACATCAAGGTGTACCGGTCCTGGTGGACGGTTTTGCAACAACCATTGCTGCGGGTATCGTTCATGCACTCAACCCACTTGGCATTGATCATGTTCGTGCGGCGCATGTCACCCGCAGACCTGCGCATGAAGCAGCGATAGAACGGCTGGGCATGACCCCATTAGCAGAGTTTCAGTTCAATACGGGCGGCGGTATGGGCTCTGCGGCCGCGATTGGCCTCTTGCGCACGGCGTGTGCGCCATTTCTGGCGGAACCCTCCGCTAAGTAAAGCTTCCGCGACGGAATCTGGGACAAAGTGACGTTTACGTTCGCGTTAACTTGCTTTTCGCGCCTGCGCACGGCAAATAGATGCGTAAGTCAGACAAGTATAACCCCCGGGAAGATCCGTCATGAACCTAGAATTTTCGCCAGAAGAAGTCGCCTTTCGCGCCGAAGTCCGTGCTTTTATTGAAGAAAATTATCCGGAAGAGATGCGTGGTCAGGGCACTCGCGAAGATTTCTCACGTGATCAATTCCTGGCCTGGCACAAAGTGCTCGGCAAAAAAGGCTGGTCTGCGCCAGCATGGCCCGAGCAATATGGCGGCACCGGTTGGACATCGACCCAGCGCTATATTTGGTCTGAAGAGAATGCACGCGTTGATGCAACGATGCCGCTACCATTTGGCGTCTCTATGGTCGGCCCGGTCATCTACACGTTCGGTAATGAAGAGCAGAAAGCGCGCTATCTGCCTAAGATCCTGTCCGGCGAAGAGTGGTGGTGCCAAGGCTATTCCGAACCAGGCGCTGGCTCTGACCTCGCGAGCTTGAAGACCACGGCTGTGCGCGATGGCGATCATTATGTGATCAATGGTCAGAAGACCTGGACGACTTTGGCTCAGCATGCCGATTGGGGCTTCTTCCTGTGCCGCACGGACCCGAACGCCGCCAAGCCACAGGAAGCTATCTCCTTCATTCTGGTGGATATGAACACGCCAGGTATCGAAGTTCGTCCAATCATCACGATCGATGGTGGACACGAGGTCAATGAAGTTTGGTTGACCGACGTGCGCGTGCCGGTCGAGAACCGCGTGGGCGAAGAAAACCAGGGCTGGACTTATGCGAAATTCCTGCTGGCGCATGAGCGGTCTGGTATTGCCGGCGTGGCGCGCTCCAAGCGCGGCATCGAGCGTCTGCGCAATATCGCATCAACTGAATTGCTCGATGGCGAGCCTTTGATTCAGGACGACTCGTTCGCCCGCAAGATCAGCCAGTTAGAAATCGATCTGACAGCGCTTGAGTTTACGGAATTGCGCACCCTGGCGCGAGAGTCCGCTGGCAAGGGGCCGGGTCCAGAAAGCTCTATTCTGAAAGTCAAAGGTACAGAAATCCAGCAGAGACTGACCGAACTGACGCTTGAAGCGGTCGGCTCTTATGGCGCTCCGGACTTTCGCGGCTTCCCGGATGATGGCTCGAACGAGTTCGCCATCGGGCCAGATTACGCACATCATTCCGCGCCGACCTATTTCAACTTCCGCAAGACATCGATCTATGGCGGCTCAAACGAGATTCAGCGCAATATCATCACCAAGATGATCCTGGGGCTGTAATCTGATGCGGACCGTTCTCACGATCGGAGCGGTACTTTTAGGATCCGGGGCAGCGCAGGCGGCTCCGGATCAATCCCCCTCAATGGGACCAGGCTCGAGCGTGTACTGGACCAGCGCGCACGACGGCAATGCGGATCGGTTTCGCGAAACGCTCCTTGCTCAAGGTGAGGACTTCGCCCTGTTCAAGACAGAGAGCGAGTGGGCCGCTGGCGATGAGGCCGATTATTTCGCTCTGTTTTCAGGGATCTATTACAATACGTGCGACCTGGAAATGCCAACCACCGAAGAGCGCGCCGCGCTTGCCGGGCTTTGGCCACTGACCGAGGGTGGCGCAGTTGAGCTATCATCTGACCAGGGTGCAATCGTCGAGGTCGGGTCTCAGACTGAATATTACTTGATGGGACAGATGCGCGATGCGCATTCGATTTCGCTGGCTTATTTAGGCGATGATCCCAGCGAAGAAACTATTTTTGTGCTGGACGCGCTGCCGCTGACTGTCGCCATTCATTGGCAAGATGGTAGCCAGGATTCAGCGACTTTGGTGACCCGGCCAAGGTCCGTCGCGTCAACCCCGGTCGATACGGACTTGATCGGAAACTGCGCCAGTTTATTGAACAACCAAACAGAACAGAAATGATGGGAGGACCACGCCGTGGACTTTAACTTCACCGAAGAACAGACAATGATCCGCGACAGCCTCGCTCGGCTGATCCGCGAACAGTATGACTTCGACACGCGGATGGGTGTGGTCAAAAGCGACAGCGGCTGGCGTCCTGAAATGTGGGCCCAATTCGCCGAACTTGGCTTGCTTATGGCGCCGTTCAGCGAAGAAGACGGTGGTCTTGGTGGGGGTCCGATCGACGCCATGGTCGTCATGGAAGAGTTCGGCAAAGGCCTGGTGGTTGAACCCTTCGTACCAAGTGTTGTGTGTGGCGGCGGCTTCCTCAAGCATGCTGGATCGGCTGCGCAGAAGGAAGAGCACCTGCAAGCCATAATGGGCGGCGCGAGCACATTTGCTTTTGCTTATGCAGAGCCGCGCGGCCGCTACAATCTCGCTGATCTGGAGACGACAGCCAAGAAAGATGGCGCGGGGTTATGTCCTGAACGGCCAAAAGGCCGTCGTGATTGGCGCCCCTTGGGCTGACAAGCTGATTGTCACCGCCCGTACTGGCGGCGATCGCCGCGATACTGGCGGGATCTCTGTGTTCATCGTCGACAAGAGCGCAGATGGTGTCACCACGCGTGATTATCCGACAGTCGACGGTCGCCGCGCATCAGAAGTCTATTTCGAGAACGTTTCAGTCGGTGCGGATGCGCTAATCGGTGCGGAAGGCGAAGCCTTGCCTTTGATCGAGCAAGTCGTGGATGAAGCCACCGCCGCAGCATGTGCCGAAGCGGTTGGCGCCATGGGCGTTGCGCATCAGATGACGGTTGAATATTCGCGCCAGCGCAAGCAGTTTGGAACGCCGATCGGAAAGTTCCAGGTGCTGCAGCATCGCATGGTCGATATGTTTATGGAGCATGAGCAATCCATCTCCATGACCTATATGGCGACATTGAAACTCGGCGAAGACGCGGTTGAGCGAAAAAAAGCGGTGTCTGCCGCGAAAGTTCGCATCGGCCAGTCTGGTCGGTTTGTTGGACAAGAGTCGATCCAGATCCATGGCGGTATGGGGATGACGGAAGAATTGGCCGTTGGTCACTATTTCAAGCGGCTGACCATGGTCGATAGCGAATATGGCAATGTTGACCATCATATGCGCCGCTACACAGCGCTCAGCGCGGAAGATGTGAAAGTCGCAGCTGAATAGTCTTCGCGCTGTGAATTGACATTTGGCCCTGCCGCAGGATGCTGTGGCAGGGCTTTTTGTATGGAGGACACAATGCGGGTTTTTGTATTGGGAATGATATCCGGACTGGTCGGCGCCGTTCTGGCGCACGCGCAAGACAATCAGACACCGCCACCGCCTTGCTCTAGCGAGGCTTTCCATCAATTCGACTTCTGGGTCGGCGACTGGAAAGTTACCACGCCAGACGGAACCTATGCTGGCGACAATAAGATCACACGCGAAGAAGGCGGATGCCTGATCCTTGAGCAATGGACGTCAGCTGCGGGGGGCACGGGCCAGAGTTACAATTACTACAACCCGGCAACCGAGAAGTGGCGTCAGGTTTGGATCAGCACTGGCGCGATGATTGATTATGAAGGTGGCTTAACCGATTCTGGCTCGATGAAACTGGCTGGGACAATCACCTATGTGGGATCAGCGCTCGCCGCTGATTTTACGGGGGAATGGACGCTGGAAGCGGACGGAACCGTGACCCAGCACTTCGAGCAGTATAATTCTGAAACCGACGAATGGGTGCCTTGGTTTACCGGCACTTACACAGCGCAAGAGCCGGATACAGCAGGCGCGCCTTAAATCGACCACGCAACCTGCGCGCTGAAGGCGAGGCATTGCAGCAGGGCGAGCACCGCAAACGCTGCGCGCCATCGCCAACTGGAAAAGCGGTGCCATAAAACCAGGGTCGCGCCGAGGGCAAACACACTTTCGATCGCGCCACCGATCAGCCCGTTTGCTTGCGGGTCCCAATATGAAATTGGCGACGCGAACCGCCAATCCGTTACAGGCCAGAAGTGTCGATGCGCATCATCTGCATGCAGCGGAAAGTCGAACGCAATATGCAGCAAGGCCGCGACAGCGAGCGCGTTGACCAAAGGCCATTTTCGCCAAATCGCGATCGCGAAGAGCAGACCGAACAAGACAAGTGAATTCGATACGGCACCGATCGTCTGCCACGGCTCGTTCCAATATTGGACATTCCACGTCTCGCTACCACTCCAGCGCTGGGCGCGGCTCCAGGTAAAGAATACAAACATGGACGCATCCGGCAGGAGCGCGCCGGCCAGGACAGCCCAGTTTCGCTGAGGAGAATCTGGGCGCGCCAAAGCAGCCGACGCGACCACCATGTGCGCGATCGTATTCATCTTCGCGACAACCGCACAGGACTTGCCCCGGCGCAAGTGGTGACAGCGGCGACGGGGGCTGTAAAAGCGAGACAAAGATTTTGGAGGAAGCCATATGTCCGTCATCAAACTCGAAAAACA
>JBCCDZ010000032.1:0-17582 GCA_039030525.1 Pseudomonadota bacterium
CAAAGACGATTGGCGCCGCCCAGTGCCAGTGTTTCAGCCAGTCTATTCACAGAATAAGGGCGAACGTGTTGGAATTACCCGAAAAGATATGGCGGACGCACTGGCTGAGAATTTCAGCGGCTTACAACGCGGCGTCTATCGCGACGGCGACACGCTGATCCCGATCATCTCGCGCGCCCCGGCGAATGAGCGAACCGGAACCTGGGATCTGGTCTCCATCCAGATCCTGAGCCCGACAACGCAGCAGCCTGTGCCGATGGCGCAAGTGATTGATGATGGTGACCTGATTTGGCGTGATGCACGACTTTTGCGCACCGACCGTGTGCTCTCAATCAAGGCCCAGGCGGACCCTGCTGTCGGCGAATTGGCGGCTACGCTCTATTCGAGATTGCGCCCGAAGATCGAAGCGATTGAATTACCCCCTGGTTACGCGCTGGAGTGGGATGGCGAGTTTGGGTCGTCGGCTGAGGCACAGTCAAACCTGGCGAGCACGATTCCGCTTGGCTTACTTGCAATGGTCCTAGTCGTGGTCGTTCTGTTCAACGCGATACGGCAACCCATCGTGATCTGGTCGATTGTTCCTTTGGCCATTGTTGGCGTCGTCGTCGGCCTGGCGCTGACCCAGACACCATTAGAATTCATGGGGATTCTCGGGCTATTATCCTTATCTGGCCTATTGATTCAAAATTCGCTCGTGCTGGTCGACTCGACGGATGAGTTGATCGCCTCTGGAATGCCTCGATTTGATGCTCTGGTAGAGTCTGCCGCGAGCCGACTTCGTCCGGTGACGATGGGCGCGTTTACGACGGTGCTCGGAATCCTGCCGCTCTATTTCGATGCTTTCTTCAAGTCGATGACCGTGGTCCTAGCCTTCGGTCTGTCCTTTGCGACCCTGATCACCTTGCTGGTCACGCCCGTGCTTTATGCGCTGCTTTTTGGTATTCATCGCGACGAAACGGCTATCCCGCCGCCTTTGCCGGAGCCGGAAGAGGAGCTTGCACCCGCATGATAAAACCCATCTTCCTCAGCCTGACTGTCGCGTCACTCGCCGCGTGTGCGAACATCACGCCGCCCGATATTGCCGGACAAGCCGCGCGCCAGACTTTGCCCGATTCCCCAAATGCCTGGGCGATGGCGGAGGAGCGTGTCGGGCCGGTCCAAGCGGGCTGGATTGCCAAGCTCGAAGACCCAGTGCTTGACGCTTTGGTCGAAGAAGCGCTGGCCAATAACCGTAACCTCCAGGCTGCGGCCGCTAACGTCCAGCGGTCCTGGGCCTTGGCCGGGCAGGCCGGCGCGGCTTTGTCGCCTTCCGTCAGCCTGTCTTCCGGCGCGACACGCAGCGGCAATATCGAAGATTCCGGCGGCGACAATTACTCTCTCACGGGGCAAGCCAGCTGGGAGTTGGATCTCTGGGGACGCATTCGTGCCGGAAATCAGGCTGCTGTGCTGAGCGCCGAAGCGGCTGAAGCGGATTACATTTACAGCCAGTACTCGCTGGCAGCGGCCGTTGCGCGTGGGTACTTCCTGGCGATCGAAGCGGACCGACAGGCCGAAACCGTTCGCAACACACTGAATGCGTTGAACGAAACCGACCGCATTGTCGGCGTTCAATTTGAGTTTGGGCTGGCGACGTCTCAGGATGTGGCTTTGTCGCGGTCTGATCTCGCGCGGACCAAAGCGTCGCTGATTGCGGCCCAGGGTTCGCAGCGCGATGCTTTGCGGTCTTTGGAAGTATTGCTCGGTCGATATCCGGCGGCGGATCTGGAGCTAAGACGCGATCTGCCGCCTGTTCCCGCGCCACCACCGCCAGGTATTCCATCTGAGATCCTGGAGCGTCGACCAGATGTTATTGCGGCTGAGCGGCGTGTCGCATCTGCGTTCAATAGTCTCGATCAAGCGAAAGCTGCGCGCATGCCGTCTATCAGTCTTACCGGGAGTCTCGGCGGCTCATCTGGGGATCTCACCAATCTCATCAACCCGACCAATGTCGCGTGGCAAGCCGCCACCAGCCTGGTCGCGCCATTGATCGATGGTGGATTGCGAGAATCTCAAGTCCAGCAAGCCACGGCTGATCAAACCCAAGCGATTGCAGGATACGCTGACACAGTTCTGACCGCGTTTCAGGAAGTCGAAGGATCACTCGATCAAAGCGTCGTACTGAAGGATCGCAGCGTGCAGCTCGAAACCGCCGCAAGCCAAGCCAGAAACGCCCTCCGCATTGCCAACCTACGCTACGAGGAAGGCGAAACAGATCTGCTGGACGTCCTCACCATTCAGCAGCGCGTGCTGTCAAATGAAGGCGACGTTGTCAGTATCGAGCGCGCGCAGCTCGACGAATGGGTCGGTCTGAATCTGGCTCTGGGCGGCAGTTGGGAAGATGCCGGTTGAAGCCCGGGCAGGGCTATTTCAATCGCTTTGCGTGCCACTCGACGTGATCCGCCATGAAGCTTGCGATGAAATAATATGAGTGATCATAGCCCGTCTGCATGCGGTGGGTGACCCGTTGCCCATGATCGCGCGCTTCTTTCAGAAACAAAGCCGGATCCAACTGCTCTTCCAGAAACTGGTCCGCGTCTCCTTGATCGATCAGGATGTCTGCCTCTGATGGCATTTCCTTGACCAGCTCCGTCGCATCATAGGCTTCCCACGCCACCGAAAGCGGGCCGAGATAGGCTTCCAAGGCCTTTTGCCCCCAAGGCACGCGTGCCGGCGAAACAATTGGTGAAAAGGCTGAGCATGTTTGATAAACGGTCGGATTTTTCAAATGCAGTGTCAGCGCCCCATGACCGCCCATAGAGTGCCCCGTAATCCCCTGTGCGCTCATATCAGCGGGGAAGTGGCGTGCAATGAGATCGGGCAATTCGTCGGTCAGGTACTGGTCCATTTTATAATGCGCGGCCCAGGGTGCTTGCGTGGCTGTCAGATAGAAACCCGCGCCCTGACCGAGGTCGTAAGACTCGTCATTGGCCACGTTTTCGCCGCGCGGACTGGTATCTGGAGCTACGATGATCAGGCCGTGCTCGGCCGCGTATTTTTGGATACCGGACTTTTCCATAACATTCGCCCAGGTGCAGGTCAGGCCTGAGAGATACCAGAGGACAGGAAAGGGCCCGTCGCCGGGCGGTGTGTAGACCGCAAATCGCATCGTACAATTTGTGATGTCGCTATCATGGTCATGCACACTGAGCGTGCCGCCGAATGAGGCCCATGAGGAGACAGGTGTGAGCATCATGAGAATTACGCACCCTTGTGCTGGAGTTTGAAGATCATTTCGCCAGAGGATTTCTGATCGAACTTTGAACCATCCCAATCGCCCATTACGTCAGAAATAGCTAGCCCCGCCATTTCCGCAAAGACCGAGATTTCGGTCTGAGAAGGAAACCGCAATGTGCTGTCAGACGTGAGCGTCGTGTCCGGGAAATGATAATCCCAGGCGAAGCTCAAATAATCTGGGGCGCGAGACGAGTCGGTCATCCGCCGGATGGCACGGACCGGTCCGTGTTTTGTCGCCACAGTGTATTCTCTCGCCCAGACCGCGTCCCAGTCCAGCGCAGGATTTCTCGTTTCAAACACGACCATGCCTCGGGGTTTCAAGTGGTGAGCAAAGGTCTGCATCGTCTGCAAGATCTGCTGATCCGAAAGCAGGACCTGGAACGCATGACCGGTCATAATAATGAGATCAAACCTGCGATCAGACCGATAGGATTCCGATGTGGCTCCCACCCATTCGACGTTTGCAGGTTGAGGGTCTCGCCGCGCGACATCAAGCATTGCTGCCGCTGGGTCGACCCCGACGACACGATGACCGCGCCTCGCAAATGCCTTGCTGAGCAGACCCGTGCCGCAGCCAAGGTCTAGAATATCTTCAGGTGCATGCTTTGGTAGACGGAGATAGAAGTCGCGGTCTTCTGAGCCTGCATTTCCGAGATCATAGAGATCTGCCAGCCTCGGATCGGAGAACTGGCGGTCAGGCACTAATAGACAACCACGCTGCGAATGCTTTCACCCGCATGCATGAGATCGAACGCATCATTGATCTTATCCAGCGGCATGACATGGGTGATCATTGGGTCGATCTGGATCTTGCCTTGCATGTACCAGTCTACAATCTTCGGCACATCGGTTCGGCCTTTGGCGCCGCCAAACGCCGTGCCGCGCCAGTTGCGTCCGGTGACCAGCTGGAAGGGCCGCGTGGCGATTTCCTTGCCGGCTTCCGCAACGCCGATAATAATGCTCGTGCCCCATCCGCGATGGCAACACTCAAGTGCCTGACGCATCACTTCGGTATTGCCGGTGCAGTCGAAAGAATAGTCTGCGCCGCCATCGGTGAGCTCGACCAAATGCGCAACCACATCAGCCGTGTTCTTCGGATTGACGAAATGGGTCATGCCGAACTTCTCACCCCATTCCTTTTTAGAGTCATTGATGTCGACGCCAACGATTTTGTCTGCGCCAACCATTTTCGCGCCTTGAATGACATTCAGGCCGATCCCGCCCAGTCCGAACACAACGACATTGTCGCCAGCTTGGACCTTGGCTGTGTTCGTCACCGCGCCGACGCCGGTTGTGACGCCGCAGCCGACATAGCAAGTCTTATCGAACGGTGCGTCCTCACGAATTTTAGCGACCGCGATTTCCGGCAACACAGTAAAGTTCGAGAAGGTCGAGCAGCCCATGTAATGATAAATGGTCTGACCCTTATAAGAAAACCGCGAGGTGCCATCCGGCATCACGCCTTTGCCCTGCGTCGCGCGGATGGCTGTGCAGAGATTGGTCTTGCCAGAGAGGCAGCTTTTGCATTGGCGACATTCCGGTGTGTAGAGCGGTATGACATGATCGCCGGGCTTCACGCTGGTCACGCTAGCGCCGACTTCTCGCACGACGCCAGCGCCTTCATGACCGAGTATGCTGGGAAAGATCCCCTCACTGTCCAGGCCATCCAGCGTATAGGCATCCGTGTGGCAGATCCCTGTGGCCATGATCTCGATCAGGACTTCGCCATCCTTCGGGCCATCCAGATCGAGCTCAACAATTTCCAAAGGTTGCTTTGCCTCAAAGGCGACGGCGGCGCGTGTTTTCATACCCTTCTCCCAAGGATCATAATGCGAGCTCGTGGGTCGGCGTCCGAGCTGGTTGAACAGCCAATACCGATCCTATTGAGCATTGATTATGAAGCCACACGCGAAGAAGGGAAAGTCCTTTCTGGGGCAGAGCTGCTTGGTTATCCCAGCATCTCTTGCGGCGCGCGTGTTTCGATTTCCAGTGCGTCGCCGACCGCTTGATAGGTCAAATGCCCCTGGCAAACATTCAATCCGTTCAACAGATGCGGGTCTTGAGACAACGCGCCTTTCCATCCCAATCGCGCGATCCGCTTGGCATGAACCAGGGTCGCCGCGTTCAAGGCATAGGTCGATGTGCGCGCCACTGCACCGGGCATGTTCGCGACGCAATAATGGATTATGCCATCGACTTCATAAGTTGGGTCGTCATGTGTGGTCGGGCGAGAGGTTTCAAAACAACCGCCTTGATCAATCGCGACATCAACAAGAACGCTGCCATTCTGCATGATAGAGAGCATGTCGCGCGTGATGAGTTTCGGTGCAGCAGCGCCCGGAATCAGGACTGCACCGACGACCATATCGGCTGTTCTGAGCAACGCATCCAATAGGGCCGGCGTGGAGCGAATGACGCGCGCTGAGGCCCCGAAATGTGCCGACAGTCTCTCCATGACGCCATTGTCGCGCTCGAGGATGGTGACATCGGCCTGCATGCCGACCGCCATCAGCGCGGCATTGTAGCCGACATCGCCGCCGCCAATTACGATCACTTTGGCAGGCGCAACACCTGGGACGCCACCGAGCAGGACTCCACGTCCGCCAGCATTTTTCTGTAACGCTGCAGCGCCAACCTGGATCGCCAAACGGCCTGCAACCTGGCTCATAGGCTTCAGGAGCGGCAAGTCACCATCATCGCTGGTCACGGTTTCATAAGCAATACAGACCGCGCCAGACGCAATTAGATCTTTGGTTTGCTCTGGATCGGGTGCGAGATGCAGATAGGTATAGAGAATCTGATCTTTGCTGAGCATGGCGCGTTCGCTGGATTGTGGCTCTTTCACCTTGATGATCATCTCGGCGCGCGCGAACACCTCAGATGCTGTGGCGACGATTTCGGCGCCATGCTGACGATAGATCTCGTCGCTCGCTCCGATGCCTTTTCCGGCGTCAGCCTCGACCAGAACCTGGTTGCCGTCAGCGATCAGTTCAGCGACGCTTTCGGGGGTTAGGCCAACACGATATTCGTGGTTTTTAATTTCTTTTGGGACGCCGATCAGCATTCGATTCTCCAGCCAGTTTATGCGGCGAGTATACCCGGTCACGAGACGAAAGAGTTCTCAAAAAGAGGGAGAGTCTCACTTTTTGTAGGAAAATATTCGACAATAATCGAAATAATTGATAATTATTTCCGCCATGGATAAGATTGATCGGAATATACTATCTGCTTTGCAGGAAAATTGCCGACGCCCGATCGCCGAGATCGCGGCACACGTTGGCATGTCCTTGTCGGCCTGCGCGCGGCGGATCGCCCTGCTGGAAGAGAATGGGTTTATAGACGGGTATGGCGCGCGCTTGAATGGCGCGCGGCTTGATCTTGCCATGACCTTTTTCGTCGAAGTCTCGCTGGACAGTCAGAAAGATGCCGCGCTTGCCTCCTTTGAGAAAGCAGCAAGTCGCCGCCCGGAAGTGCTCGAATGTCATTTGATGACGGGCACTGCAGATTATTTGATCAAAGTCGCGGCGCGAGACACGCGTGATTATGAGACGATTTACCGGCGTGTGATCGCGGCCTTGCCGCATGTCAGTCGAATTCAAAGTTCGCTGGTGATGAAAACGGTGAAACCCTGGTTAGGGTATCCTGTTTCTGCCAGGGCCTGATCGCGCATCAACCCCATCGACAGGTTGCCGCGATGATCTATGCTCGGCGTCACAGAGTGAACTTGGAGAGAGTGACATGAAGCGCATTTTGGTTGGCATGTGCGTGGCGCTTTTAGCGGCATGCTCGGGTCCCGAAGAAGCTGCGGTCGCGCCGGATGTCCCGGTCGAACGCAATGAAGACCGGCCTGCGCCGCAAACGCTTGAAGACAGGTTCGCCATTCTTGCGCTTGATTGTGTCCATCGGCAATATCCCAACAAGATCAGCCATGTTCTGCAATCTGACGCTGATGCCAAGCCGCCTCGCGCGCTGACGCCGGTTTTCTATGGGTGCTTTGACTGGCACTCTTCTGTGCACGGACACTGGTTGCTGACGCGGCTATTGAACACAAACCCCAACAGCGTCCTGGCTGACGAGATCCGCGCCAAGCTTGCGACGAGTTTTACAGCCGAAAAGTTCGCAGGCGAACTGGCTTATTACTCGCGCGAGGGGCGAGGCTCATTCGAGCGCCCTTATGGTATTGCGTGGTACTTACAGCTGGTCGCTGAGCTTGAGGAAAGTGAGGATGCCGACCTCGCGGCGATGCGCGAATTGTTACGCCCATTGGAAGATGCAATTGTTGCCAAGACACGCGCCTGGCTGCCAAACCTGTCATACCCTGTGCGCCTCGGTACCCATAACCAAACGGCGTTCGCATTCGGTCTCATGCTCGATTATGCGCGCACAGTCGGCAACGCGGAATTTGAGCAGGAGCTCGTCGCAAAAATCCTGCACTTTCATCTCGAAGACGTGGATTGTCCGCTGGCCTATGAGCCTTCGGGAGAGGATTTTCTATCGCCCTGTTTGATGGAGGCGGATCTCATGCGGCGGGTTCTGTCAGAGACCGAGTTTGCAACCTGGCTTGATGCCTTCCTGCCGCAGATCCCCAGCGATGGTGATGCGAACTGGCTTGACCCAGGCATTGTCCTCGATGCCTCCGATGGAAAGCTCGTCCATCTTGATGGCGTGAACCTCTCACGTGCCTGGGCCCTCGAGGGCATTGCCAGCGCGCTGCCCAATGGCGACCCGCGCGTGGATGCGCTCATCGCATCGGCGCAGGTTCACCGGAATGCCGGCATCGCAGCGGTCTCGGACGAGCATTATTCCGGCAGTCATTGGTTGGCGAGTTTCGCAACTTACCTGACCACGCGACGCGGTCTTGAATGAGCAGGGCGTCGCGATGAAGTTGAACTTTGGTCCGGGCATTCTTGTCGCCGCCGCCTTTATCGGGCCCGGCACGGTGACAGCCACCACGCTGGCGGGAAGCAATTTTGGATATGCGCTGGTCTGGGCATTGGTGTTCGCAACGATCGCGACGATCATCCTGCAAGACATGGCGGTGCGGCTTGGAACCGGTGCGCGGCTCGGCCTGGGCGAGGCATTGATGCAGTCTGCGCCAGCGCCCGCGATAAAATGGTTGCTCGGTGGTTTGGTTTTTTCAGCTCTTATGATTGGCAATTGCGCATATGAAGGCGGCAATTTGACCGGCGGTGCGCTCGGAATTGATGCCCTCTTGCTGGAGGCATCGCCAGGCCAGGCCCCCCTGGTCGCAGGACTTGCCCTCGTCGCCGGTATCGCTGTGCTGGCCGGGCGATATCAACTTCTCGAAAAGCTCTTGATCGGGCTTGTGCTTCTGATGAGCGCGGCATTTCTGTTCAGTGTTTTATTGGTTCCACCAGATCTCGGTCAATTCGTATCTGGGCTCATTCCACGCATTCCAGATGGTGGTACGCTGACAGCGATCGCGCTGATCGGAACGACGATTGTTCCTTACAATCTGTTTTTGCATGCAGCGGCGGCCCGTAGAAAATGGGACAGCGCAGCCGGTACCCGCGAGGCGAGAACAGAATCGGCCATGTCGATTGGGCTGGGCGGATTGGTCTCGATTCTCATTCTCTCCACAGCGGCGAGCAGCTTATTCAAGAGCGGTTTAGAGGTCAGCAGTGCTGCGGATATGGCCCGCGCCATCGAACCTGCATTCGGCGATGCGGCGCGTTATTTGATTGGGATAGGCCTGTTTGCAGCTGGGCTGACCTCAGCCATCACAGCGCCTATGGCGACAGCTTTTGCATTGACGGAGATCATTGGCGGCGATGACGCGCGCAGGGATAGACTGTTTCGCGGCACCGCGTTGTTCGTGGTCGTGGTCGGCGCGGTGATTAGCCTTTCGGGGATCCGGCCTGTCTCGCTCATTCTCATCGCCCAATATGCCAACGGTTTGCTTCTGCCAATCGTCGCGGCCTTCCTGCTTTACATCATGAACCGTAAAGATCTGTTGGGCGCGCATGCCAATACGCTCCCTGCGAATAGCGCTGGCGGGTTCGTCGTGCTTATTACCCTTGGGCTGGGCGTAAGATCGATCTTGCGCGCGGCCGGAGTGATGTGATGAGCATGCGTATCGATTTGAACGCAGATCTTGGCGAAGGCTGTGCATTTGATGCCGAGCTTATGTCAGTGGTGACCAGTTGTAACATTGCTTGCGGCGGGCATGCTGGCGACGAACAGTCGATGCGGACCGCGTTGCAACTCGCGCAAGATCATAATGTCGCTGCGGGTGCGCATCCATCGTTTCCAGATCGAGAAAATTTTGGACGCACGCGGTCGACTTTGCAGGGCGCCGAGCTTGAAGCGCAACTGACCGAGCAGGTTGCAAGTCTCAAGGCGGTCGCCGAAGAGGTGGGGCTTTTCCTCCGTCATATGAAACCCCATGGCGCGCTATATAACATGGCGGCACAGGACGCTGGCCTGTCTGAAAGTATTGTTTCGGTTCTTCTATCCTTGATGCCAAAAGCTGCGCTGTACGGACCGCCAAATTCAATTCTGGAATCCACGGCGAAGCGAGAGGGCGTTCGATTTATCGCCGAGGGGTTTGCCGATAGAGCGTATGACGTAGATGGCAGCCTGCGCGACCGCAAACAGCCCGACGCCGTCATCCATGATGCTGAGGTGCAAACCGAGCAGGCGCTTCAGCTCGCGATTTCGGGCGAGGTCGACACGTACGGCAATCAGCGCATCGCCCTTCCGGTTCAAACAATTTGTGTGCATGGCGATACGCCTGGCGCATTCGAAGCGGCACAATCCATCCGTCGGTCGCTGGAGCAAAATGGATTGCGCATATGTCCGCCAAACTAAGTCCGCGACGGATCGCAGATGATGTGCTGGAGTTCAGTGTCAGCACATCTCGAGACGCGCAGATGCTGGCGGCACAATTGCGGTCTCTAAATCTGGCTGAGGATATCGTGGCAGGATTGAAAACTGTCTGCGTTCGGTTCAACCCGAAAGACCTGCCAGCGCTTGAGGCCAGGCTCGTCACGTTCGACGACGTGAACGACGTGCCATCGCTTATGTCCGAGACGATCGATCTGAACATCCAATATGGTGGTGAGTATGGCCCGGATCTTCCTGCCATATGCGCCGCGGCAAATCTATCCGAGCAGGCCTTCATTGAGATGCATACTGGGCGGGCTCACACCGTCGAAATGATTGGATTTACGCCCGGGTTTGCTTACATCTCAGGCCTGCCGGACACGTTTGCGGTGCCGCGCTTGAGCACGCCGAGATCGCGCGTTCCGGCGGGCTCTGTTGGCTTGAGTTCAGCCTATACGGGCGTATACGCTCTGGCAGGTCCGGGCGGATGGCCTTTGATTGGTCGTGTCCGCGACCCATTGTTTGATCCAGAATCTGACGACTCGTTCCGACTGCTGCCCGGACATCGCATCCGGTTTAGGGCGGTATAGATGATCTCGATCGTCAAACCTGGCTTGCAGGCGACGCTGCAGGGCGCTCCGCGGAAAGGCTATCGGCATCTGGGCATTCCTTATGCGGGTCCCGCAGATCCACTCTCCATGGCGCTGGCCAATCGCCTTGTGGGCAATCGTCTCGATGCGACTTGCCTCGAGATCACGTTTGGTGGCTTTGAAGCGGAGATTGAGCAGGATTGCACGATTGCGGTTGCCGGAGCGGGCGAAAGCGTAACCGTTTCTGGCGCAATGGCACCGCTTCATGAAACGCTGCAAATAGAAGCCGGCCAACGGATTGAAATCGCGCCGCTGCGTCGAGGCGCGCGCTCTTACCTTGCTATCCATTCGGGATTTCGAGCCCGCGTACAGTTCGGCGCTACATCGACCTACCTACCGGCACAGTTGGGCGGCCATGACGGGCGCGCATTGCAGGCAGGAGATTGCCTGTCGGCAATTGGACAGGCGCGCTATCACCATGCGCGGAAAACGCCGCCATCGCTGCGGCCTTTCTTTGATGGCAAATATGCGCTGCGCGCAACCGCGTCTGCTGAAACTGAGCTATTGAGCGCGGCGGCTCGCGAGACTCTTTTTGCCGCCACGTTCACTGTCGGGCGTCAAGCCACACGCATGGGGATCAGTCTGGATGGACACCCCGTCATTCCAGAAAGCGACGGTATGATGGAGAGCGCGCCCGTCTTTCCTGGCATTGTTCAATGTCCACCTTCAGGTGTCCCCATCGCTTTGCTTTGCGACGCTCAAACCACAGGCGGTTATCCCCGCATTGCCAGTATTGCTCGGTGCGACCGACATTTGCTTGGCCAAGCCAGACCCGGCGATCAGATCAGGTTGTTGCATCGCACGCCCGCCCAAGCGGTGACGGATTATCAGCGCAAGCAGGCTTTGCTGAATAGCTGGCTCGGTTCGGGCGTTTAGATTCTTCCTGCTGTCAGGTCGCTTATATGGGTGGGGCATTGAAAAACCCGCATTGAAGGCGCACCTTGGGTGCCATGATCAAAAAGGAAAACGGCATGACAGAAACGGTAATTGTCATCGGCGCAGGAGCGAGCAATGGGGTAGGCGGTGCCACTGCGCGCAGGTTCGCCAAAGAGGGCTTTCACGTCATTACAGCGGGCCGAACCCTGGAGAAAGTCGAAGCCGTTGCGGCTGAAATCACGTCCGATGGCGGCTCGGCCGAAGGGTTTAAAACAGACGTCACCATTGCCAGTGATCAAGACGCTCTCTTCGCGCATGCGGCAACCAAAGGGAAACTCTCTGCGGTCGTCTACAATGCGGGTAATAATGCCATCATTCCGTTCGAAGAGCTGGAACCTGAACTGGTCGAGAATTTCTGGCGGGTCGGATGTTTTGGCGCTTTCCTCGCTGCAAAGCGCGCTATTCCTGTTCTCAAAGCTCAGGGTGAGGGCAGTCTGTTCTTTACAGGCGCGTCAGGCTCGATGCGGGGCAAACCGAACTTTGCTCATTTTGCGTCTATGAAAGCCGGCTTGCGGATGTTGGCACAATCACTGGCGCGAGAGTTTGGGCCACACGGCGTTCACGTCGCACATTTTATCATCGATGGTGTGATTGATGGCGATATGGTGCGTGGCCGATTCGGGGATTACCTCGACCAACTCGGTCAGGATGGCGGTCTTTCGCCAGACGCCATCGCCGATGCCTATTGGCACGTCCACTCACAGCACCGGTCAGCATGGACCCATGAAATGGATCTCCGTCCGTTCAAAGAGAGCTGGTGATCTCGCATGCCCGCTTTGGGCTGACGCGAAGTGACTTTTGACTCCTGATCATGCAGCGGCAACAGTGTCGGTCATGAGCTGGAAACCTGAAATTGATGAGATCAATCAACGCCGCGCACTCGCCTTGAAACAAGGGGGTGAGGCTGGCGTCGCACGGCAGCACGATAAAGGGCGCCTGACGATTCGTGAACGGATCGATGAATTGGTCGACGAGAACAGCTTTGACGAGATCGGCAAAGGCGCTGGCGCTGCAGAGCTCGACAGTAATGGCGCGTTGCTTGATTTTACGCCGGCAAATTTTGTGCTTGGCTTCGCAAAGATTGAAGGCCGGCGCGTGATCGTTGGCGGCGAGGATTTCACCTTGAAAGGCGGGTCGCCGTCTCCGGCAGGCTTGCGCAAATCGGTCTATACCGAGGACTTGGCTCTGCAGTATAGATTGCCTCTGGTGCGGTTGCACGAAGGTGCAGGCGGCAGTGTCGGCGGCTCTGGTGGCCCGAGCATGCCTGGCCCGGTGTTCCAGCCGTCGCGCTTTAGGTCCGTCGCGCAAACGCTCGGTACGGTGCCGGTGGCGAGCGCCGCGCTTGGCGCGGTGGCAGGCTTGCCTGCGGGGCGTCTCGTATCGTCACACTTTTCCGTCATGTCGAAATCGACCGCGCAAGTGCTTGTCGCCGGACCGGCCGTGGTCGAACGCGCCATGGGTGAGAAGCTGACCAAGGATGAACTTGGCGGCGCTCAAGTGCATACGCGCAATGGCACGGTGGACAATGGTGCGGATGATGAGCGTGCCGCACTGAACCAAATTCGGAGCTTTCTCTCCTATCTGCCTGACAATGTCTGGTCTCTCGCGGCGGTGGCGCCGTGTGATGACCCGGTCGATCGCATGGAAGAGGCGTTGTTGGACATCGTACCGCGTGAACGACGCCGAGCGTTTGACATGCGTCGCCTCGTCAATCTGATCGTCGACCAGCAGAGCTTTTTTGAGATCGGCAAAGGCTATGGCCGAAGTCAGATTACGGGACTGGCGCGGATGAATGGTCAAACCGTTGGTATCTGGGCCAATGATGGACGCCACCTGGCTGGCTCGATGACGGCGGATGGGGCGCGCAAGGCTGAGCGGTTCATCAAACTGTGCGAGACCTTCCATCTGCCAATGATTGCATTCGTCGATGAGCCGGGCTTCATGATCGGATCAAAAGCCGAAAAAGAAGCCACTATTCGGCATGGTGCACGAACGGTTTTGACCACTGCACTGACCAATATTCCATGGGCTTCGATCATGGTGCGGCGCAGCTTTGGCGTCGCTCAGGCTGCCCATTATGGTCCTGAAGCCTACACACTCGCCTGGCCATCCGCGGAAAGCGGACCTTTGCCCGTAGAGGGCGGCGTCGCGGTCGCGTTCCATCGTGAGATTGCAGCGGCCGAAGATCCTGATGCCAGGCGAAAAGAGCTGGAAGAGCAATTGGCCGCGCGCCAGTCGCCGTTCCCGAGAGGGGAAGCGCTCGCCGTACATGAATTGATCGACCCGCGCGAAACACGGCCGATGCTGTGCCGCTGGATCGATCGCGTTCTGCCTGGCCTAGACCGACTTCTCGGGCCGAGCGCATTTCCCTATACTCCTTAAACGAGGCTTTGATAGACAGATGGCATCTCATACAATCCAACTGGAAACCGGCGGCACAGTTTGGAAAGTGTTGGTCAGTGCGGGCGACGCGGTAACGGAAGGCCAGGAGCTTTTCGTCCTGGAAGTGATGAAGATGGAAGTGCCTTATACCGCGCCGGTATCTGGCACCGTTAAAGACGTGAGTCTGGCTGAAGGTGATGTGGTCGAGGAAGACCAGATTGCGGCGGTCATTGAGGGGTAAAACACAAGGAGGTTCAAATGGCAGATGTCATGGAAACACTCACAATAACACCCAGCGGCCAAAGCTGTGGGGCCCGAATTACGGGGATCGATATCTCTCAACCGCTGACGGACGCTACGGTCGCGGAGCTTCGCAAAGCCTGGCTGGAACACCATGTTTTGGCGTTTCCAGATCAGAAACTAGATCATGATCAGTTCGAGCGTTTCTCACAATATTTTGGTGTGTTCGGCGAGGATCCGTTTTTTAACCCACTTCCAGGACGAAACAATATCGCTGCGATCCGGCGCGAGGCCGATGAAAAAAGCCCGCTATTCGCTGAATTCTGGCATTCTGACTGGAGTTTCCTGCCGCAACCTCCGTCTGGAACAATGCTCTATAGTATCGAAATTCCACCAATTGGTGGCGACACCCATTTTTCCAATCAGCACAAGTCCTATGAGGCGATGCCCGAGGATTTGAAGCAGACTTGCGATAGCCTCACGGCCATTCATTCTGCGGCCCTTGGTTATGCGCCTAAAACGGGGGTCTATGCGACCAAAGAGCGAATGGGCAGCATGGATATCAAACCAACGGAAGAGGCTCACAAGCGCGAGAAACACCCCTTGGTGCCGGTTCATCCGGAGACTGGGCGTAAAGGTCTGTTGAGCGGCCTGTCCTATTGGACCGGGTTTGAGAATACCGAAGATGGCACTGTGATGAGCGATGAAGATGCCCGCGAATTAGGTCTGGCAATCAACCAGTGGCAATCCCGGGAAGAGTTCCTTTATGTTCACAAATGGGAACCCGATATGCTTGTCCTATGGGATAATCGCAGCACCATACACAAAGCGACGGGGGGCTATGAAGGCCATCGCCGCGAGCTGCATCGGATCACGATTTACTGAGGCTGATCGACAGCGTGCCCTGGCTCTACCAGGGCGCTTTGATGCGATACAGCACGCGCGATGCTTCGCCCGTAATGAACAGGTTCCCATCTTCATCGATCGCGATCCCGTTGAAGATTTGCGATGGTGGCAAACCGGGCGCGCCGATTGAGCCGCCTGGTATGTCTGCCAGAACCCGGCGATTGCCATCTGGATCAATGTGAACAATCCGGGCCGCCGCAGCCTCCACCACGACAAAGCCCGTTTCGGTGACCACGAATCCCTCCGGCGCATCCAGGCTGTCGACGACAATCTCGGGTGCGCTGAGGCCTTCGCCATTGCGCGCGATCAGACGTATCTGACCGAGATCGCGATCGCTGACATAAAGCGCGTCATCAGCAACACACAGTCCGGTGGGCGCAGGCAGGTCTGTTGCGATCACGACCGGGTCGCTTTCGCCATACAGTGTGACACTGCCTTTGAGGTGCTCAGCGATCGCCAGCGCGCCGGCGTAACGCACGGCGGCGACAGGCGCTGCGAGATTGGGGACTTGCACCAGGCGCTGCTCAGTTTGCGGGTTCCAGATCCGCACGTCGCCGTCAAACCAGGATGTCAAAATCAGCGTTTCGTCATCGGCCGAAAGGTTGATCGAGCCCCCAAGCTCTCCGACGCCAACAACATTTCTCTGTGTGATCACTTCCTCGCCCGTCTCTCTGTCAAAGCCGCGCAAGGCATGCACATCAGCCACCCAAACAATGTCTCCGGCGACGGCTATGCCGCCCGGATGAGACATGCCGCCTGGCTGAAGAGTGGTGATCGTATCATCATCATTGATGCGTTTGATAAAGCCATCTGCATAGCTTGAGACGTAGGCTGTGTCATTTGCGTCAAAGGCGAAGTTGTCCAGCCCTGGCGTAAGCGTGGCGATGACCTCATTCTCACCATCAACGACCCGAACGAGGTCTCCGGTACCTGTGTCGAGCACGTGGAGAACACCTTGGCTGTCAAACTTGATGGCCGCTGGTGTCACGAAACCGGTCGCTTCTACGCGCCGCTCGCCGCTATCGACGTCGAAGCTGACCACTTCGCCGACAAACCATCTGGGGCCATAGAGTCGATCATCAGGTCCCCAATCCATCCCGTTCAATCCGCAACCCGGGCCGAGATCGTCCGCGATCAGACGCGGCGGTTCGATGCCAAACCGGTCCAGTTCGTACAAATTGGTGCCGAGGAAGCACTGCGAGACAAAGAGCCGATCATCTGGAGAGAACGTGATTGGATTTGCGCCGGGAGGCAGTTGCGCCGCGACGATTTTCTCGCCGGCTGGATTAAAGCCTGCAACTTCTCCTGTCAGGATTGATGTCCAGTAGAAAGAACCGTCAGATGCAAATGCCACATCATCTGGACCTATGACGCCATCAGCCGCCGTGTATCGCTTGAGCTCTTCGCCCGAGCCCGGATCAATTACGGTGAGATCGGAGCCAATCACAGAGGTAATATACAGCATCCCGTCCGGACCAAAATGAATGCCATTGGCACCCGCTATGTTTGCGCCTGTCGCGATTGTTTCAAGTTCACTGGCGGCTTGAGCTTCGGCGCCCTCAGCTTCCGGGACCGTGATCTGACTGCGATCTCCTGCAGGCGTGCATGCGGTGAAGCAAAAACTTGCAAGCAGAACGGATAGTGTAAGGCGCATCTTGGTGTTTCCTCTCTCGCGACCGCCGCAATCTCTCGGCGTCATTATTGCTGTGTTGGGCACAGTCTGGTCATCTGCGTACCAGATCTGTGGAGCCCGACAAGGCTAAGCCGCGCGCGAGAGAAATGTCGTTACGATCAAAATGCGGATGCGTTTGTCACTTACGTCCGTGTGTTCAGGCGGCGACGGGTGGGAGCCAGGTCAGAGACGAGTGATGCAACGAAATCAAGACCCGCCCATTCACTTTGTGATAGGCAAACGTGTAATCCGCGCGCGTGGCATTGCCGTCGCCATCCGTGAATGTGTAATGCCCCATATCTTTGTAACCGAGTCCGCCTGCTTTCAAGATTGGTCCCGCCGCACTTTGGAATTCGACGCTTTTCCAGCCGCGTTTGAGGAACCCGTGATCGTGCGGATAGTCCGGATTGCCGCCGACAAAATAGGACCGGGCGCCATCGCGGTCGAGGCGTATAACATCCGCCAGCGTTGGTTTGAACAGCAAGGGCTCGTCAGGTGAACCAAAATCATAGAGGTCCAGCAACTGATCGACATCTTGCTCGGTGACATATTTTGCCCAGGCGCGCTGCGCGGCGATGACCTCTGCTTTGGTCATAGGTTCGTATTTAGTAATCGTCTTATCCTATCGCTGATTGATTGAGGACGAGTGCATGCGCCGCTCGGGGTTGGCATTCGCG